>NZ_CALPCT010000018.1:0-48985 GCF_943193075.1 Streptococcus caecimuris
TATCTTCAAAAGTTAATTTCATAATAAAAGCACCCCAAAAATTAGATTTTTCTGTCTAACTTTTAGGGTGCAGTTCAAAACTGTTCAGCCTTTTTATATTTGATAGAAATAACTGTATGACGCAGTGGTTGATTGGCATCTTTGTTCGCTTTTTAAGCTCCAAAGATGACCTAATCAACTGTGCGGGGGTGGGAAGACGAACTCTTTTTAACTAGTCAGAGTTCTTTCCCACTCCCTTTTTATTATTGATAGCGAGGGGTTGCAAATCCACGGATATTGCCATGTCCGATTCGGTAGGTATTGCGACGGACTTGGTTGTTGGAGTTTCCTTCAATGGTATGAATGATCCCATTTGAGACGCTCTCAACAATTCCGATGTGATCCGCAAAGCCATTGTTTTGTTGGCTATTTTGATCCCAGTTAAAGGTGATGATGTCCCCTGCTTTTGGTGTAGTGGTACCATCTTCATTCCAGATGCCCAAGCGTTTGAAGATCTGGATGTGACGTTCGACTCCACATTCACGACCAATCAAACCACTCAAACCTTCCCGCTGGAAGACTGTTGTGACAAAGATATCACACCAGTCATCGGTCGTCTTCACTGCATAACCAACTGGAAGCGGTTTGACACTGTTATAATCATTGACCAATTGTTGGTGAGCTGCAGTTCCGCCACGAACGCCCACTAGACTAGCTGCTGCCCGTAAGACACGGTCCCGTTGTCCATTCGTTACACGAGGACTAAAAGCAGTTTGATCTACTGTCGCACGGGGATGAAGGGCTGTTTGACCAAGGTTAAAGCCTTCAACGCCACCATCGACATAATCCACATAGACGTGAGTGGTATAGTTGCCTGATTGGTACTGGTGATTTGCTGCAGAGACCTGCACTTCTGTATGCATTCCAGAAGGTGCTGTTGAATACCAGAAAAGATTTTCTTGGTGTGCTTGAGACCAGGCTGCGACACGGATGTTCTTAATCCGACGGCCCTGAGGCGCTTGATCCACCGTTACCGTATAGGTTCCAGCACCAGAATTGACATTCTTGATCCCTGTTTGTGTCTTCGTCTGAGCATTTCGGAATTCAACTTCTGTAGTCGTTGAACCGACACCCACACGAGAACCATCATTTTGAATATAGTAAAGGTGAATATGGTACTTACCAGTAGAGTTTTTATGATCGCTCGCTTTGACCGATACCTTGTAGTCTCCATTTGATTGACGAGTCGCTTCATACCAGCGAATATCGTCTTGGCCATCCTTATCAGACCAAGTTGGGACTTGAACCGTCCGCACACCTTTAGGACTGTAGACATCCTTGATGATGACGTCAAAGGTACCCGCATCCTTGTTGTTGTTTTGGATTAAGAGACTAGCAGTTGGACGTGACTGATTTTTGAAATCAATAAAGGCTTTCTTGACAAACTTGTTTTGTCCTTTGGCATCTACATAGAAGACTTGCGCTTCATACTGGCCATCAGCGTTTTCGTGGTCACTAGCTTTGGCTGTTACAGTATATGAGCCATCTGCTTGACGAGTTGGAGTGTACCAGATGATATCTTTCATCCCATTGGCATGAGACCAGAATGGAATCTTCACTTCTTTATAACCATCGAAACCTTGAAGGTTCTTAGCTGTAATAGTGAAAGTCCCGTCTGACTCTGATTTTGTAATGGTCAGATCAGCAGATGGTTTAGGAGCTGTGTAATCGATAAAGGCTTTCTTGACAAACTTGTTTTGACCTTGGGCATCCACATAGAAAACTTGCGCTTCGTATTTGCCATCAGCGTTTTCGTGGTCACTAGCTTTGGCTGTTACGGTATAAGAACCGTCTGCCTGGCGAGTCGGAGTGTACCAGATGATATCTTTTATCCCATTGGCATGAGACCAGAACGGAATCTTCACTTCCTTGTAGCTGTCGAAGCCTTGGAGGTTCTTAGCTGTGATGGTGAAGGTACCGTCTGACTCTGATTTCGTAATGGTCAGATCAGCAGATGGTTTAGGAGCTGTATAGTCAATAAAGGCTTTCTTAACAAACTTGTTTTGGCCTTTAGCATCCACATAGAAAACTTGCGCTTCATATTTGCCATCAGCGTTTTCGTGGTCACTAGCTTTGGCTGTTACAGTATAAGAACCATCTGCTTGACGACTTGGAGTGTACCAGATGATGTCTTTCATCCCATTGGCATGAGACCAGAATGGAATCTTCACTTCTTCATAACCATCCAAGCCTTGAAGATTCTTAGCCGTAATGGTGAAGGTGCCGTCTGACTCTGATTTGGCAATAGTCAAATCTGCAGAAACTGGAGATTCCTGTTGAGGAACACTCTCATTTCTTGCTGCTACCACTCGTGCGCGTGCGCCATATGGTGCACGACTAGCTACCACAGCTTGTGCTGGTTGCTCTGATACAACCTTGTCGCTAGTGCCCTTGTCAGAAGACTGGTTATTGCTAAGAGTCGGTGTGACAGGTGCTGCCTCTGTTGCAACGGTATTTTCTGTCTGAATACCTTTCTCAACTCCCACTCCTTCGCTCACGGTATTCTGTGCTTCTGATGAAGTTGTTGTTGCAACGATAGCTGATGTATTTTCTGGTGTTTGATCAGACGCATGTTGCTCATCGGCTTTGACTTGTTGTGTCGAAAAAGCCAACAAAACGGCTGTCCCAGCATAAAAAATAAGATCTTTCTTTTTCATGTATCTTCCTTACAATTTTTTATACGGATTGTACCCACATAGTAGTATTATAGCACAAACCGCCGGATCAAGAAACAATATCGTGAGAAGAATCCTATTTTTAAAGAAAACAGAAGGCCAGATTGGCCTTCTGATTAGCTTATGCAAAAATTGAGAAGAAAGGTGCTCCAAGCTTGTTATCCATCGGGTCCTTGCTCTTAATAGAGTGAAGATAATTGATGGAGTACCAGCCGTTGTTGCCACTATTATATGGATCGCGTACGTAGGTTCTTCCATTGTCATAACCATGCAAGACTAATTCATGAGTATAAGGATCGCTAGTAAATTGGCTATTGCCTACCGCAGCAAGTACATGCTTGCCAGCCATGAGGGCTTCTGCAATGCCTCCAGCTCCATTAATCAATTGGCTCTTCAAGCCCCAGTTACGAGTGGCAGCTACAATCCCATCAGAATCTGTTCCTGCTTCACCTTTGTTGAATGAATCAGTATTGTTGTAGAGATAATCAGCTACTGTTGTTGGCAAAATAGTTCTACCTAGGATATCTGTAAAGGTCATAGCAAGAGAGGTTGGCACACAACCTGACTGATCGACATTGCTCACACCGTAATATTTCCCAGCCCAACGAGGATCCCGTTGAGAATAATAGGTTGTTTGTGGATTCACCTTTTGATTTCGTGGAGACAAGGCTGTCTGACCGAGGTTAAAACCTTCAACTCCCCCATCTTTGTAGTCTACATAGACGTGAGTAGTATAGTTGCCCGCTTCATTACCGTGATTATTGGCAGAGACAGTGATCTCTGTATGCATATCTGTCGGTGTTGCGGAATACCAGTATAGATTTTCTTGGTGCGCTTTAGACCAAGCTGCGACACGAATATTCTTAATCTGACGTCCCTGAGGTGCCTGATCTACAGCTACTGTATAAGTCCCGTTCGTTGCATTGACATTCTTGATAGCAGCTTGCGTCTTGGTCATGGCATTTCTAACTTCTACGTCTGTAGTCGTGGTACCAATACCGATCCGAGAACCATCGTTTTGGATGTAGTAAAGATGAACATGGTACTTACCTGTAGAGTTCTTGTGATCGCTCGCTTTGACCGATACCTTGTAGTCTCCGTTCGCTTGGCGAGTCGCTTCATACCAGCGAATATCGTCTTGGCCATCCTTATCAGACCAAGTAGGAACTTGCACAGTCCGCACCCCTTTAGGGCTGTAGACATCCTTGATGATAACATCAAATGTTCCTGTATCCTTATTGTTGTTTTGGATCAAGAGAGTGCCGGTTGGACGTGATTGATTTTTGTAATCAATAAAGGCTTTCTTGACAAACTTGTTTTGGCCTTGAGCGTCCACATAGAAGACCTGCGCTTCGTATTTGCCATCAGCGTTTTCGTGGTCACTAGCTTTGGCCGTTACAGTATATGAACCGTCTGCCTGGCGAGTTGGAGTGTACCAGATGATATCTTTCATCCCATTAGCATGAGACCAGAATGGAATCTTCACTTCCTTGTAGCCATCGAAGCCTTGAAGGTTCTTAGCTGTAATGGTAAAGGTGCCGTCTGACTCTGATTTTGTAATGGTCAGATCAGCAGATGGTTTAGAAGCTGTGTAATCGATAAAGGCTTTCTTGACAAACTTATTTTGGCCTTTGGCATCCACATAGAAGACCTGCGCTTCATATTTGCCATCAGCGTTTTCGTGGTCACTAGCCTTAGCCGTTACAGTATATGAACCGTCTGCCTGGCGAGTTGGAGTGTACCAGATGATATCCTTCATCCCATTGTCATGAGACCAGAATGGAATCTTCACTTCCTTGTAGCCATCGAAGCCTTGAAGATTCTTAGCCGTGATGGTGAAGGTGCCATCTTTTTCTGATTTTGTAATGGTCAGATCAGCTGCGACAGCATTGGCCGGTTTTGTCGCCGTATAATCAATAAAGGCCTTTTTCACAAATTTGTTTTGACCTTGGGCATCTACATAGAAGACCTGCGCTTCGTATTTGCCATCAGCATTTTCGTGGTCACTAGCCTTAGCCGTTACAGTATATGAACCGTCTGCCTGGCGAGTCGGAGTATACCAGATGATGTCTTTCATCCCATTCGCATGAGACCAGAATGGAATCTTCACTTCCTTGTAGCCATCGAAGCCTTGAAGGTTCTTAGCTGTGATGGTGAAGGTGCCGTCTTTTTCTGATTTTGCAATAGTCAAATCAGCTGACACTGGTGTCTGATTTTTCTTTCCAATGGCTACTGTCGTCGTTGTTCCACCCACACCCGTCATTTGTCCATTGTTCTGAACATAGTAAAGATGGACATTGTAAAGACCGGTTGAGTTTTTATGGTCCGCTGCTTTTACATTGACGGTATAGGTCCCATTTGCTTGACGATTGGCTGTATACCAAACAAGGTCATCTTGACCACCTGTTTCTGACCAGATCGGTACAGAAACGGTTCGAACTCCATTTGGTGCCTTGACATTTGAGATGACAACGTCAAAGCGGCCCGTCATAGTATCGTTATTGACAATGTCAATCTTTCCACTTAAGCTGCCTTCTGTTGGATCTGCTGCAGGTTTTGCGTTCGCTGTAAAGCGACCGGTATAGTCCACACTGTGGTCAAAGAGGTGTTTTCCTGGAAGCAATTCCGCTTGAGAAGTGAACTGCCAGGCGCCAGCTTTCCCATTGTAACGCAAACTTTTCGCATCGTTTACAGATAGTTTTGGAGAAGGGTATTGGGCAACCCAGAAATTCTGAAGACCAAATTGAGCGGTGTTGACAGGACCTTTCTTGCGAAGGTTGTTTTCATCCAACCAGCTAGCACTGGTGTAGAACATTAAGTTGGTGTAGCCATTTTTACGCATTTCGTCCGCCCAGGCTTGGGTGTTGCGGTTAATATTTGGCTGCATCTTGGCATCCTCAAAGTCATTGACCATGAGGGTGTTCTTTGGAAGACTCAAGCGTTGCGCCTCTGCAATGTAGAATCGCGCTTCTGCACGCGCCGCCTCCTCGGAAGTATAGCGTGAGAAGTGGTAGGTCGATACTTGTAGACCTGCAGCCTGTGCATTACGAATTTGGTTCTCCGCATTCGGGTTCTTGTACCAAGTGTCTTCTGTCAATTTGACAACGACACCGCCTACGCCTTTATTAGCTAGGGTACGGTAGTCGCCAATACTAATGTCTCCGTTGTGGCTACTCACATCAACGAATGATTTTGGCTGAACCGCTACATCTGTTGAGCGACCAGCAGGAGCGTGAGCGCCTGTGTTAAAGAAGGTCGTGCTTCCTGTATTAGACGGAAGAGGAGTTTCTTCTTTCTCAGTAGTCGATGCTTCTGTAGCTTTCTCTACAGATGGAGCCCCACTTTCTGAAGCCGCGGCCTTGTTCACAGGTGCTACAGGCTGTTCGGTCACATTTGCTGGTGCTGCATAGTTGCTTACGACAGGTGCTACCGACTTTTCAGCAACGGCTACTTCTGGCACTTTTTCAGCTTGGACTTGGTTGCCTTCAGTAGTAGTGGCCTCGTTTGAAACCAGCTCATCTGCACTGACTCCCTGAGCAGATACAGCCATCAAGACTGCCGCTCCGGCATAAAAAATAAGATCTTTCTTTTTCATATAAACTTCCCTTTATACAAATTTTATACGTTAATCATTTTACCACACGGTTTCAGCGATGAAAAGTTTTATAAGGCAAATTTTTAAAATTAGTGATATTTTTTTGAAAAACTAAAAAAAGAAGTCTGTCTGACTTCTTTTAATCTTATGATAAATGCTTTAAGGCTGTCTTTAAGTAGTGACCATCTCGGATTTCCTGGCCAACACGCTTGGCATTGTCCACCAAATCTTGGTAATCGGCATTTGAAAGATTGTCGATTGTCTCCTTCAAATCATGAAGAGACTCCACTGCAATCCCACAGTCCTTCTCAAGCACAAAGTGAGACAAGGCTGACTGTTTCCACACCACCAGCGGGAAGCCCGATGCTAGATAAAGCGACGCCTTGTGAGAGTTGTTGTAGCGAAGGTACTCGCCAAAAACACCACTACAGGTTTCCGCACTATCCCCATCCCAGACCAGTCCAAAACCACCCTCAAGGGCTGCAGGAAGCTCATCCGGTAGGAAGGAGCCAAAGTAAGTTTCATTCTCTAGAGCTCTACTCTCATCAAAACCAACACCATAGAGATTATAGGCAGGTTGTGCAGGAAGAGCATAGAGATAACCCGCTTTTTCCTGGGCCAAATTACCTGCCACAATGATCGGCTGGTCTTTTGTTTGGCCACTCTTTTCTTGGAAATTTGGAATCAAATAGTCGAAAATGCCAAGGCTGACAATCTTATCTTCCGCAATTCCTTTACCCACCAAGACAGATTTCATAACTGGATTGTGGGCGATGATCCCATCAGCTGCTTTGAGAAAACTTGCTTCTTGAAGGTACATCCGAATTCTGTGTTTTAAAGGTAGTGAAGTCATGTTGGCATGGCGAAGCACTTCTAGGTCATGAATCAAGAGATAGACTTTAATCCCTCTTTTTTGTGCTTTTTTAACCAAATGGGTTGAGAAAAAACTATGGTGAAGCATTGGAAACTGGATCAGCAACTCATCTCCTTGCTTTAGTTGATCCAAGGCTTGACTAAAAGCCTTTGCCTTATGGCGTTGAGCCGCAAGGGTACTCATCTGATACCAATTGTCGACAGAAAGGACCAAAGGATGATAGCCTTCTTCTTTCACAATACTTTCTACGTCATTGCGTGCTTTATTTCCTGCGTTCTTTGCGTTGACATCATGCAGGAATTCTTCTTTTAAGTAGTATTTCATAGATTATCGTTTCTCTTAATCAAACTCATTTGCTACGACTTCTAGAGCACGCTCAATGACCACGTGCATGTCGTAGTATTTATAGTCTGCCAAACGTCCACAGAAGATGACCTTATCATTTTTAGCTGCTTCTTCTTGGTACTTGGCAAACATGGCGTTGTTCTTTTCATCATTGATTGGGTAGTAGGGTTCATCCCCACGTTTCCAGTCAGCGGGGTATTCGCGGGTGATAACTGTCTTGGGTTGTGTACCATACTCAAAGTGCTTATGCTCAATGATACGAGTATAAGGAATCTCACGCTCTGTATAGTTGACGACCGCATTCCCTTGATGGTTTTCCTCATCCAAGACTTCGTGTTCAAAACGAAGACTACGGTACTCCAACTCACCGTGTTTGTAGTCAAAGTACTGGTCAATCATTCCTGTAAAGACAACTTTATCCGCTGAAGCTTCAAGTTCTTCACGATTGGCAAAGAAGTCAACTCCAAGTTCTACTTCTACATCGCCCAACATATTTTCAATGATGACGTTGTAACCACCGATTGGAATTCCTTGGTAACGGTCATTAAAGTAGTTGTTATCAAAGGTCAAACGAACTGGTAGACGTTTGATGATAAAGGGTGGAAGGTCTGTGGCAGAACGTCCCCATTGTTTTTCAGTGTAGCCCTTAATCAACTTTTCATAGATATCTGGACCAATCAACTTGATAGCTTGTTCTTCCAAGTTCTTCGGTTCAACATCTTTCATGTCAGCTGTCTGTTCGGCAATCTTGTCCTTGACTTCTTGAGGAGTCTTGGTGCCCCACATAGCATAAAAAGTATTCATGTTGAAGGGAAGATTGTACAGACTGCCCTTGTAGTTAGCTACTGGTGAGTTGATATAGTTGTTAAACTCAGCGAACTGGTTGACATAGTCCCACACTTTTTTGTTGGACGTATGGAAAATGTGGGCACCGTACTTATGGACGTTGATGCCTTCAACCTCCTCGCAGTAGATATTGCCACCGATGTGATCTCGCTTGTCAATCACTTTTACTTTTTTACCGCGTTTAGTAGCTTCATGTGCGAAAATGGCTCCAGACAAACCAGCACCAACAATCAGATAATCGTACATAGTAGACTCCATTATTTTTCTATTTTAAAATATATCTAAACTCTTAGCCGTTTCGTTAGACTCATAGCTATAGATTAGACCTTCAAATTACCCCAATTTCCTCACTATAAGAGAGGGAATTGACCGGCTTTTTCTTGACAACTTCTGTCGCAAAGAGTGTGAACATAAAGATGTTATAAGTCGGTACAAACCAAAATGCTTCAATCATACAGTTAATCGCAATGAGGGACAAGATTGCAACAAATAAATAACGCCCCTTCTTGAATTCATATTTTGAAACAATGACATAAATACCGACTAATAAAGCAACCGGTACGATACCATATGTAAATAACATCTGAACATAAGACGAATCGACATAATTATAATTGAGGACAGACTCTGTGCTTCCTCCGGATCCAATAAACTGAACCTCTCTTGTTCCAAACCAATTCAAGGGGTATAAATTAAAAGCATTTTTACCCAAGGCTAACCGACCTGTAATGAATTGATTAATTTGAACATAAAGTGGAGATGACCAGGAGAAATGATAGGTCAAGTAGATCATTCCGCTTGAAAAAAGGATGATCGAATAGGGCAACAAGTGATACAACTTCAACTTTTTCTCTTTTGTAAAATAAAAGAAGAGAAAGAGCAAGACAGCGACCAAAAGCGAGATCGCATTCATACGAGCGTCACAGAACTTGATAATAAAGAGAGCTAGAAGAACGCCACTCAGAGATCGTAAGCCAATATACCGATCTTTTAGCAAATAGGAGATCGCAACATAAAGGTAGAAACAATGGGCTGCGAAATCTGTTGGATAGATAAACCCAAATGAATTACGGATAACAGCACCCCGACTATATTGTAAGTTTGGAACTACCTTTAACAGTGACAATAGAAATACTGTAAGGACTATCGTACCTGCAACACCTACATAAGTTTTTAAAATGACTTTCCTATCCGCATTGACCAGTAAAACCATTAAGAGAGAATAAACTAAGAAATTTAACTTATCCGTCTTGAAATAAACCATAACAGCTACCATCAATAACATGGCAGACAAGATTAGATAATGATAGGGAATCGAGATTTTATTAAAAAAACGAAGCAATAAGAGAGCTACAACCACTAAGAGAGAGCTCGCACCA
Source organism: Streptococcus caecimuris (assembly GCF_943193075.1). Lineage (NCBI taxonomy): Bacteria > Bacillati > Bacillota > Bacilli > Lactobacillales > Streptococcaceae > Streptococcus > Streptococcus caecimuris. Next base: position 9,754 of record NZ_CALPCT010000018.1, read on the forward strand.
ACATGCAAAAAGCCCTTATTTAACATCGTAGTGGATATTGTATTAAAGAAGATCACAATCGAGACGACAAAACCAACCAGTAGATCGTCAAATTTCATTTTTATCATTAAATTACCTGATAAAGAATTTTTAAAGAAAAGCTCATTCTGTCTAGATTAGAAGGCCTGCTATAGCATTCTTTTCTAAAGATTTTGTTTACTTAAAAATTCATATCCTTCCTTTCTACTCTCTACTGTTTATTTAAAAATTGTTGTTTTAATTCTTTCACATCTACCACTCTCAGAGATAGGATAGCGATCAGATAAATGATCCCACCGAGCACCGCATACACGAGTACATTCAGGGTAGGGGTGAAATGTAGGAATGGTTTTACAAGTAGCAAGAGGCCATACATCACAGCAGATGCAAAAATAATTTTTGTCATAGACCCGATAATTGGAACTTCCTTGAGGTAATGACGGGTATAGTACAGTTGAATCAGCCATACCAAGGATTCTGTTAAGACGGATACAATGGCTGCACCGATAAAACCAAAATGAGGTAAGAAGAGCACATTCAACCCGACACTGACGATAGCAGGAATCGTAGTTGACAGCATAAATTCTTTGTTCTTATCATGCGGGATGAGAATTTGAATCCCCATGATATTGGTCCATCCGATGAAGAACATACGGAAGATCATGATAGCGATGGCATAGCGAGCATCTTGGAAATCCTTCCCTAAGAAGAATCGAACAAAGTCATCGTTGACGATCAGCATACCCGCAATGATTGGGAAGATGACCAAATTATAGATCAAAAAGGACATTTGGTGCATCTTATTGACAGCCTTGTGATCTCCGGAAGCCAAGAGACTCGCCACGCGCGGAAGCATGACGCTTCCTAAAGACGTCACCAAGGTCAATAGGATATTAACCAATTTCAAGGCCTGGTCGTAAATCCCTACATCCTTTGTAGAGGCGAGAGCCCCCAGCATAGTCCGATCCAAGGTGACATAGAGGGAAATAGCAATCTGCGGTAAAAAGAGCAGAATGACCGGTTTTAAATGCACCCGTGCATAAGCCAAATCAAAATGGGCTTTCCCAATGAACTCCCGAGCAGGTAGCCACATGCTGAGCTGACCTAAGAGCTCAAAGATAGTGAGTAAGAATACATAGAGATACAAATCATTGGCAGATTTGACAAACAAGAAGATGGAGATGACTCCAACCAGTTTGACCGTGATATTCCGAACCGTAATCTTGCGGAAGTCCTCTAACCCCTGAAAAAGCCAGGAGATATCGAGTCCCTTAGAAACCAAGCTAAGTCCTAAGATATAAGCGACAGGATTTTGCATGGAAGGTAGCGCCAAGCACAGCAAGACATAGAGCATGATGGACACAAAGGTCGCTCCCAACTGGAGGGTATAAATCCCCCAGAAATTCTTTTGGATGTCTTTGCGGTGTCCTGAAATCTCCTTGGTTCCGTAGTTAGCCACTCCCAAGGTCGCCAAAAGGATAAAATAGGTGACGATGGAGTTGAAATAGCCATAGGTCCCCAAGTCATTCGAGCTAAAGACCCGCGTCACATAGGGGGTGGTGATAATCGGCAAGATAATCACCAGCAACTGGTAGGAGAGATTATAGGCGTAATTTTTTAACACTTTCATGATTGTCTACAATCCCCACTTAAAGACCGTTTTAAACGGTGTGATCAAATCTGTCGCAAAAGCTCGGTGAATATCTGGGATGGTTTGAACTTCTCCATCAACGTGAATAATGTTTTTCAAACGACTTTGGACCCGACGATTAGCCAGCATCTCTACAGCCCGCTCGAAATCTTCACGACCTGAGCGAGAAGACCCTACAAAAGTCAAGCCCTTTTCAAGAACATCTCTTGTATTAACTGCGACCCGATTATCACTAACCCCCATTAACATCACGGTTCCTTGAGGCTTGATATGATCAATAATATCATTGATGGCTGGTTCACTTCCTTGGCCACCAGTACACTCAAAGGCGTGATCAAACCGTTGGTCGTCTGTCAACTCGCTGGTCAAAATTGCTTGATGAATGAAATTAAACAATTGCAATTTGTCGCTATTACGCCCAACAACTGTAATCTTCAACTCTGGATAAAGATAGTGCAAAGAAGTCGCAACCACATATGAAAGACTCCCATCTCCTAAAATCAAAACAGACTCTCTTCGTTGGTGGGCAATGAGGTCAAAGCGATGAATGGCATGCATGGCAACACTACTAAATTCCGCCAGGGCTGTCACAGGACCCCGAACTTCCTCTGGGTAAGCCACTACACGATCCAGCGGTAAGGCAACGACTTCCTGCATAAAGCCATTAAAGCCACTAGACAAGAAGTGCGTCCCCTCCAAATAATTTTCAAAGAAGACACCCTCTGTTTGATGAGGAGGTTGATTGGGAACCATAGCCACAATCTGTCCTGGTTGATAGGTTCCCGTAGGATCCGCTACCACGATACCAGACGACTCATGGATCAGGGCCATGGGTAATTTCTTTTTAAGCACCTTAGGATCCCGTTTCCCTTGATAGTAACGTTGGTCCGCATGACAAATAGCCATGTAATAAGGGCGTATTAACACCTTGTCTCCACGGCTCATGTCTTCTTCTTGGTATTTGATGGTAATATTTTTCGGCTGGGTCAGCTGAAAGATTTGGTTCAACATATTAATTGTCCTCAATCATACCGCGTGCAATTTTCAAATCTGTAATCGTCGTAATTTTAATATTGGAATATTCCCCTTTTGCAAGGGCAACTTTTTTGCCATTAATGACAAAGATCTTGCAAGCATCTGTCAAGACTTCTTTTTGTTGGTCACTTAAATCATGATACAAGGTAAGAAAGTCTTTCATTTTAAAGGTTTGAGGGGTTTGACCCTGATAGAGGTATTGGCGTTCAGGGATATCCGTGATAAAGGTATTGTCCAAACTTTGAACAATGGTATCGGTCGCTTCTACCACTGTATCTACAACATCATGGCTCTTGGCTAGTTCAATGTTTTCTTGGATAGTTTTTAGGCTAACAAAAGGGCGAACCGAATCATGGGTGACGATAATATCCTCTTCTGTCAAAGGCTGCAGCTCATCGATAGCCAGGATGATGTTTTCGATGGTAGAGTTGCGGTCACTTCCTCCCTCTACAACCAAGATCCGGTCCTTATAAGAAGACAAGTATTTGTCTACCAGATCTTCCGTATAGGTCACCCAGTCCGGATGAATCCCCAATACAATCTTCTGAATCTCATGGACCAATAAGAACTTCTCAACCGTGTGGATTAAAATAGGACGTCCACCCAAATCCAAAAATTGTTTGGGCATATCCGTAATCCCCATCCGTGAGCCTGTTCCACCTGCTAAAATCCCTGCATAAATCATCCTAAACCTCCTGATGTTGTCTCTTTTTCCTTCTCTAGAACATGGCTATTTAGCAATCTAGCCTAGTTTTGCTCTCACCTTTTGATACAAATGAGGAGAAAGGAGCAAAAGAAGGTATTTGAGTTTATTTTTTCTTGTAATATGTGAATTGATTAGAATATCTTTCCAATAGCGACGATACTCTTTGCGAATTTTGTTAACCTGATCATACATATGAGAACCCAGCATAGCATGGACCACATGCAAGCCATTAAAGACATAGCGGGTATTGACCGCTTTTTTCATTTCCGGATCATCAGGATAGTCTCTCTCGACATAGGCTCTGTTCCATTCCATGGCCTTGTAGAAATCCAAGAGCCGATCGCTATAAGAAGAATTGACGATACTCCCTGGTCTTCGATAGTATTTATAAAGATTTAGATCGCTAACTGCAATTTCCTCACAACAAGCAATATGTTCATAAGCAACAGCCAAATCTTCATAAATCATTCCTTTTGGATAGGGATGTTGGAGTAAGATCTCTTTCTTGTAGAGTTTACCTCCTGAATGGGTCCCGACGTGGTGACCATAGAACATTTCTTTGAGGGCTGTATGACGATCTAATTTCCTTGAACTTTTTTCATTTAGATCTCCTGAAAAATCTTTGTCCTCATGATTTCTGACTTCAATGACCGGGGTCGATACGAGGTCAACTTTATACTGTTCTTTTAAGCTAACCAAATATTCGACTGTTCTAATGTCATAATAATCATCTGAATCAAGGAAGATAATCCAGTCAGTTGTCGCAGCTTTCACTCCTGTATTTCGAGCATTAGACAATCCTCCATTTTGAAGATGGAGCACTCGAATACGGTCATCTTCCTGAGCATACTGGTCGCAAATTTCTCCTGATCGATCAGTCGATCCATCATCGACTAGGATGATTTCAATATTTGAATAGGTCTGTTGTCTAAGACTACCGACACTATACTGTAAATACTCCTCGACATTATAGACCGGTATGACAATCGAAACCTTTTCCATTATGCTAATCCCTTCATGATAATTTCTACAATCTGTTGACAAGCCGTTCCATCCCCATAAGGATTACTTGCCTGGCTCATCTTCTCGTATTCATCTTGGTCTTCCAGAAGGAGCTTGAAGTTGCGATAGATGTTTTCTTCTTCTGTTCCGACCAATTTCAAAGTCCCTGCAGCCACACCTTCTGGACGCTCTGTCGTATCACGCATGACAAGGACGGGTTTTCCTAAAGAAGGTGCTTCTTCTTGGACACCACCTGAGTCTGTCAAGATCATATAGCTTTGGTTCATGAAATTATGAAAATCAATCACTTCCAAAGGCTCAATGATTTTCATTCGCTCATTCTCTCCAAAAATCTTGCTAGCCAATTCTCTGACTTTTGGATTTTTGTGAATAGGATAGACCACCTTGACATCTTCAAACTCTTCTAAAATCCGGTTGACCGCACGGAACATGTGCTCCATAGGTTCTCCAAGATTTTCGCGACGATGGGCCGTCAACATGATGAGCTTGCTTCCTTTTGCCCATTCCAGTATAGGATGGTCGTAGTCTTCTTGGACTGTAGTTTTTAGGGCATCGATGACGGTATTTCCCGTAACGAAAATATTGGTCCGCCCCTCTTTTAAGAGGTTTTCTTTTGAAACTTGGGTCGGTGCAAAGTTATAATCTGCCACTATGGAAGTAGCTTGACGGTTAAACTCTTCAGGATAGGGGCTTTGAAGATTGTAAGTCCGAAGACCTGCTTCCACATGCCCCACTTTGATGCCCATATAAAAGGCCGCCAAAGCTGTTGCAAAGGTGGTTGTGGTATCCCCATGGACGAGGACAATATCTGGTTTTTCTTGCTCCAAGACTGGTTGGATTTTGTCCAAGATAGAGGTCGTGATGGTAAATAAAGTTTGATTGGCCTTCATAATCCCTAGATTATAGTCTGGAACAACACGAAAAACGTCCAAGACTTGGTCCAGCATTTCCTTGTGCTGCCCTGTTACACAGACTACTGTTTCAATGGTGTCGTGTTGCTTAAGTTCATTGACCAAAGGACACATTTTAATGGCTTCTGGACGCGTCCCAAACACTAACATTACTTTTTTCATTTTGAACCCTTCCTCATCGATTGGTAAAAGTTACGATAGTTGTCTAAAAAGATCGGATAGCTAAACTTGGTATCATAATCTCTCTTTGCTTGAGCAGCTAAAGAGGCTCTTTTCTCAGGATCCCCTGCTAATTGTTTAATTGCTTGAGCTAAGGCTTGCGGATCCTCAGCTGGGACGAGGAGCCCATTCTCAGAATTCACTACTTCGTTCACGCCTGGAATATCTGTTGCAATCATCGTTTTGCCGTTCATAAAGGCCTCGATTGCAACCAATCCAAATCCTTCAAAGATCGATGGAAGAACACAAAAGTCAAAGCTATTGATACACTCTACCACGTCACTACGGTAGCCCAAAAAATGAATTCTTTCTTCCAGATTCAACTCTTTTGTTTGATTTACCAAATCATTTTTTAATTCTCCGTCACCGATAAGAAACAAGGACACACTTGGATTTGTCACTAGTGACATAGCTTCGATCAGATAGGGTAACCCTTTTTGTTCGGACAGGCGAGCGATACAGCCTATTTTGATACCGTCACACTGAGTAATTTCATTTACTGTATGCTCACTTTGTTTCATTTTCACTCCATTATAAATCACAATAGAGTTTTTTGACCCTACATCATTAAGGATATTTCCCTGGACAGCTTGACTGACAGCAACCGTTCGAGCTTTTCCTAGGGCGAATTTATAAAGTGGTAATTTATCCTTGAAAACATTATGGGCTGTGTAGACATGGATCAATTTTGGATGGCGCATCTGTAACAAACGAATATAGAAAGCAGCCATCCGGTGATGGGTGTGAACAAGAGTGATCTCATTTTCTTTGATGATCTTGGAAAGACTAGCAAGAATCTTAAGCACCGTAGCTGGCTGTTTGCTATCGACGTCTAGAATGCGATGGTGTTGAATCCCATTCTCTACCAGTTTTTCTTCCCACAATCCACCAGTAGACGCAACATGAACCTGGTCAAATTCATCCTTGAGGTCTGTCGCCAACTGATAGACAATGCGTTCTGCCCCACCGATATCCATGGTCCGTGAAATGTGAAGAATATTATTTTTTTGCTTTCCGTTTTTCATGTACTACTCTCTTAATAAAAGTGGCATTTCCCACAAAATAGCGCTTAAAGAGGCGTTTTGGTTCATTGGCCACACGGAACAACCATTCCAGATTGGCCTTTTGCATCCACATAGGTGCCCGCTTGATATGTCCTGAAAGGACATCAAAGCTTCCTCCCACTCCCATAAAGACAGAATTGACTCCATTGTCCATAAACTTCTGGATCAAGTACTCTTTTTTAGGAGAGGTAATGCCGACAAAGACAAAATCTGGATTCTTCTCACGAATATCCTCTTGAATGGCCTCCTCCTCTTCAGCAGAGAAATAGCCATTTCGATGGCCCACTACTCGGAGATTTGGATAATCCTTTTTAAAGATGGCCAACATATCGGTCAAGACTTCCTCTTTTGCTCCGAAGAAGTAGACAGAGTAGCCTTTTTCATTGGCTAAATGGAGCAATTCCTGCATCAAATCAATGCCTGCCACGCGCTCTGGTACAGAATAGCCCAAATAGCGCGCCGCGAGAACAACAGAAGCGCCGTCTGCATTAATGATTTCAGATTCATTGACAATCTTCTTGATGGCTTCGTCTGTCGCACACTGATTGAGCTTATCTGCGTTGACCCCCATCAAATGGAGTGGTTTTTTATCTCGTACAAATTCTTCTGTAGCAGCAACGGTTTCTGCCATTGTTAAAGGGTCAATTCTGACCCCCATCATTGTAAAACTTTTCAAGCTTATTCTCCCCAAGTGGATTCAAAGTGACCTTTTTGCTCTGATTCTTCTGGCAACTTCATATAATCGCCATAGATCTTTGTCAGATAAGCATCCGGATCAGCATGACCACTGATTTTAATAGTTTCAAAATCAAGGAGTTGTGGCTCCCCAAATACCTCTTTGTAAGCCAATTCTCTCTCGCGATAGGATCCTAAGACATTTCCCACGAGATCACTTGTCTCAAAGTCATATTTTTTAATCGTATTTTGTAACTTTTGATTGATTTTTTCAGTATTTAGTAATTTGTCTAGGTGAAGGATCTTAGAAACCTTCACAATTGAATTTTCAAAGAAACCTCGGTCGCGATTGTGCAATCGATTGATGACAGATATTTTGGAAAGGGCACGGTAATACTTAATTTTATTGGTGTGCAAGAAATAGTGGAAGCCATCTGACGGGTAACCATCTAAAGGAAACACATCGATAAAAGGACTACACACAACCCCACCAAATTCAATTTGAAGCGAGGTATCCATGATAGACGTATTGCCTAAATTATCATCATGGATTCTCAAGATGACATTGCTTGGTAATTCGTTTTGGCAAATTTCCAGAAACTTTTCATAGTCTTTTCTAGGCATGCCCAAATCCATATCGTCATCCCAAGGGATAAAACCTTTGTGACGAATAGCTCCCAATAAAGTGCCCCCTAAAGCATAGTATCGAAGATTGTGTTTTGTGCAAATCTCAATATACTTTTCTAATAAGGATAGTTCTCCTAATTGAATCTGTCTAACTTTACTCACAGCCTACTTCGCTCCTTCTTTTCTAAGTACAACCTTCACGGTCTTGAGCAGGATCTGAATATCTCTCCAGATCGTCCAACCATCCATGTATGCAACGTCGAGTTTGACCACTTCGTCAAAATCTGTAATCTCACTGCGTCCGCTCACTTGCCAAAGGCCTGTAATCCCTGGCTTGAAACTGAGTCGGCGTTTTTGGGCTGGCGTATAGTCTTGGTATTCGTCTACCGTTGGAGGACGAGTTCCGACTAGACTCATGTCACCGATCAACACATTGTAAAATTGTGGCAATTCATCAAGACTGGTCTTACGGATAAAGCGTCCGATTGGTGTTACCCGTGGATCGTTTTCCATCTTGAACATGCCACCCGTCATGGTATTTTGTTCCATGAGATCTTTTTTAATCTCTTCGGCATCCACGCGCATGGAGCGGAATTTATAGAAGTTAAAATACCGTCCATTCTTTCCGACCCGCTTCTGTACAAAGAAGGCAGGGCCGCCATCTTTACGGATTAGAGGGACCAAAACGATACTCACTAGTCCACAAATCAAGAGACCAAAGAGGGCTCCCGCAATATCCAAGAGACGTTTGGCAAATACGTGGCTCGGTTTGTAGAAATTGGTTGAGAAAGTGACGACACTTAGTCCCCCGACTTCTCGAACCCGTTTATTGCCCAAAGAAGCGAAGTTAAAGGCATTAAGATTGACCGATACATCGATCCCCATACTCTCAAACTCCGAGACGAAATCACTAATATTGTAGTCCTCACTTGGCAGATTGATAAACACTTCATCCACCACTTCCTTGGTCACAAAGTTCATCATTTGATCCGGCTGCACCACCCGTACACCCGAATGGGTGAAATCCGTATCATCCATGACGGTGACACCGATCAGTTCCCCATGATAGAGGCTAGGTGAATGCAGAATATCAAATACCTTTTCCATCCGACTGGTCGCTGTGATCAAGAAAATCTTTCGCGAGCTTTTCCGCCGCGGTGAAACAGACTTCCGGTATCTCTTGAGCAAGAGATCCATGATATAGACGGAAAACGTATTGAAAAGAAAGAAGTAGATCATCCCCCGACGAGAGATGGAAAAGACCCCATCGAGCATAAAAGAGGTAAAGGTGATCCCAACAGCGAAAAATACATTGTATTTCAAGACCTGAAAGAGCTCATCCAGATAACCTCTGCTGTAAAAACGATAGGCAATATTGCTAATGTAGAAGGCTACAAAATGCAAGAGATAGAGAATCGCAATTGTCTGCGATGTGTATTCTGCATCCTTAAAAAGACTCACAATGTAAGCTGAAAATAGGACAGCCAAACTTTGAAAGAGAACAATATTTAGTTTTTCCAGTTCAATTCTTTCTTCTCCCATTTTCCCTCGATCCTATTCTTTACTTTTTCCCGTACTCTCCGTAAGATCCATATCCACCGTATGAACCATACTCAGCAGCTTTAATGTTAAATTTATTGAGCACTACTCCCAAGAAAGGTGTGCCTGTTTGTTCTAATTGGTCCTTAGCCTTTTGGACAGCCTTGCGTCCATTGGCACCAGATTCTGTGATCAAGACAGTTCCATCACAACGTTGGGCGATAATGGCCGCATCGATCACGACCCCGATTGGAGGCGTGTCGACAATGATGTAGTCAAAATGCTCACGCAGGGCATCCATCATCACAGTGAAGTTCTTGCTTTGCAAGAGACCTGTTGGGTTTGGTGCGACCTGTCCAGACTCGATAATATCCAAGTTTGGAAAATCAGTCGCATACAAGATTTGGTCCAATTGGCTACGACCAGATAAGAAGTCGGTCAAGCCTTGGATCTTATCCCGGCTACGGAAAATCCCTGTCATGACAGAGTTCCGGATGTCACAGTCGACCAAGAGGGTCTTGTAACCCGCACGCGCAAAGGCAACGGCCAAGTTGGTTGAAGTGGTTGATTTCCCTTCATTTTCTTGAACAGATGAGATGGCGATGACCTTTAAGTCCACCCCACTCAATTGGATATTCGTCGCAAGGGCATTGAAGTACTCTTCTGCCTTCCGAATTTCTTGTAATTTGTTTTTTGAAATTTCTAACGTATTCATGCGATCCCCAGTCTACAGTTTCTTAATATCTGGCACAATACCAAGCAAGGTTAAGCCCATCAACTCTTCGATATCTTCTGGTCTCTTGACACGATCGTCCAAGACTTCTACTACGACCATGAGAACCACCATCAAACCGGCTCCAGCAATAAAGCCAAGAAGGACATTGCGTCGGATATTTGGTGAAGAAGGTGATTGAGGCACTTCTGCTTCATCCAAGGTCGTAACATCTGACACCTTGGTCACAGCAATGATCTTTTCAGCTGCTACATTCCGAAGGCCATTGGCAATACGAGCTGCCTCTTTTGGATTTCCGTCCTTAGCCGTAATCGAAAGGATACGAGTATCTGTTGGAACGGATACACTGATCTTTTTCGACAACTCAGCAGGTGTCATATCGAGTTTCAATTCTTCGATGGCTTGACTCAAGACATTTTGAGAAAGAATGATTTCACGGTAGTCCTTAACCAAGTAAGAACCCGCCTGCAAATCAGAGTTTGTCAAGGCATTGTTGTCTTGGTTTTGACGACTGACCACATAGATCCGGCTAGTACTTTGGTATTCTTTCTTGGCTAAAAAGGCACTGTAGCCAAATGCTGCGATGGCAAAGACAAGAGCGACCAAAACGATCGAAAACTTGCGTTTCCATAGGGTCTTCAGCATAGCGAAAACATCAATTTCCACTGCTTGATTTTCTTGATTGTTCATTTCCTAATTACTCCTTCGTGTGGATCTCTCCACCTGTTTCCTGGTTAGATTAATTCATCCGCTAACAAGAGTTCTTGATTGCTGACAAAGAGAGCTTGTGCTCGTCGTTCTCCGTATTCTTCCTTGATCAAGCGATAGGCTTCTGCCATATAAGGCGGTCGTTTATCCACATTGTGCATATCGCTGGCCACAAAGTGGACCAAGTCTTTTTCTAAGAAGTACCGAGCTCGTTTTTTGAGTTGTTTTTGTTCATCCCCAAAGAGGCGAGGCTTGAGAACACTGGAACTATTGATCTGCATGTAGCAGCCCATGTCAATCATCTCTTGCACGCGCTCCTCATTTTTCTCCAAGCACTTGTAGCGCTCGATATGGGCTACCACCGGTGTCACACCTAGATGGAGCAAACGGTCCAAGGCGGTATGGATCTCCTTATAAGGTGTTCCCATGCTGAATTCAATCAGCGCAAAGCGCGTCTCTGCCAAACGCGGAATGATCTTTTCTTCCAGTTTTTTCAAGACATCATTCGTAAAGTAGATCTCTGCACCGTAATGAATCGTCAAATCTGGCGCGACCTCTGCCGCAATTTTTTTCACTTCTTGAAAATTTTCAGAAATCTTTTCTTCGGGAGTTTCAAACATCCCCTTGCGACGATGAGAAGTAGAGATAATGGTCCGTACCCCTTGGCGATAGCTTTCTTCCAATAAGGCACGCGTATCTTCTCTTGTCTTTGGTCCATCATCCACATCAAAGACGATGTGCGAATGGATATCAATCATTTTTCTTTTCCTTCCATTACTTTTTGAATGGTTTCCTTGGCCTTGGTTAAGCTAGCTTGATCCAACTCCATGACATAGAGGTTGTAACCAGGCATAGCATAAGACGGCAAGTCATTTCGTCCTTGACCAGTAATCGCTTGAGATGTCACCTCATAAGAACCACCCGTTTCTAACTGGGTATTGATCAAGTTCATCATAGTTGGCAACTGCATATTGGTTTGGACAGAATCTTGGAGGTTTCCGATAATCTCATTGTAGTTGCTTAAGACCTTGGTAGAGGTCAACTTTTTGATAATGGCCGCAATGACTTTTTCTTGGTTTTTCCCACGGTCATTGTCGCCACCTTGGAGTGAGTAGCGTTCGCGAACAAAACCGAGGGCTTGCTCTGAATTCAAATGAACCTTTCCAACTGGGAAATGGAACTTACCATGAAGGCTCGTAAATTCTTGGTCATTTTCCACATCGATTCCCCCTAGAAGGTCAATCAACTTGAGGAAGGAGGTGAAATTGAGACGAACGTAGTAGTTGAGCTTGATATCATAGAGATTCTCAAGAGTATGGATCGAAGCATCCACTCCGTAGATCCCCGCATGGGTCAACTTATCGTTTTGGTTGTTACCACCATCTGCAATCGGTACATAGGCATCCCGTGGTGTCGTTGTCAATAGGACTTGCTTGGTCTTCCGATTGACCGTCATGATAATATTGACATCTGAACGAGAAACCGAGGTTACTGGGCCATAGGTATCGATCCCGCTGACATAGATGTTAAAGACATCCGCATCGGCAGACACCTTGCTCGTCGCTGCCACTTCTTTTCGGATCTTGTAGGAATAGATTTTCTTCAACTTCTTGGCATAGTCCGCATCTTCTGCAGCGATAGTATCTTCAAATGTACTGTTGAGCACCATAGCAGAAGCATTCCCTTCTTGCAGGCTCTTATAGGCATCTAGATAAGTCGGTGCATCCATTACAGAAATTTCCTGACCCTTGGTCTTTTTGATGTTGTCCAAGAGGGCAGTAAGATTGGCTTCGTTATTGTTTCCCTTTGGTGCTACCACTTCCTTGATTTCTTTGATATCTTTGATGCCACTGTCTTTCTTGACATAGACAGCCATCTCAAACTCTGTATAGTTAGAGTGGCCATTAACATTACTGGTCAGATTCAGCAGCTGTTGACTAGCAAACAAAACTCCTGAACTAGCTAATAAGCCGACAAGAAGCAGGACCAAAGTTGTCTTTTTGGCCTGATTTTTGATCACAAACCAAGCTGACAAGAGCAAGAGAAGAGCTAGTAGTGCAATCACGAGAACATTGACATAACGAAAAGCCAAGATGTTATTGGCCAACATGGTATAGGTCGCCCAACTTGCAGTCATAAGCAAAAAAATAAGCAATACGGAATTAATGATTCGCAATTGCCCCCACTTATGTTCTGAACGACGACTCCGTCTCCTTTGTGACATAAATACCTCCAATTAGTCCTAATCATATTTATTGTAACATATTTTTAGCAAAAAATGCATTAATTATCACTTTTTTGTCCATTATGGACATTTGGAAAGTAAGCGTTTTCTGAAATAAGCAAAATCCCTTGTATACTTATGCAGAGAATCCAAAAAAACCGGGTGAAAAACCCGGTTTTTTTGAAGATCCTACAAAAGATCATCTCGTTTGACCTGCTCAAAACTTTCTTTGCCGTCATTGAGCTTATCCCAGATGACGACTTTTCCTTCTTTGAGGGATTTTTGAACATCGATGATCCGCTGGTTAGAAGAGCCACGAAACTGCAACATGAGGTTGCGTTTGCTCTTATCATAGCGCCCATCGACCAGAATATCAATCAGCGAAAGGAGTTCCAGTTTGTCCGGTGTCTCCAGCATCATTTCTTCCCAAGTGTAGCCAGTCCAAGACCAAATATCTTTGTCGGGCAACTCTTTTCTCACGCGCTTGACCAAGGGCAGAAGGATGCCAGTGTTAAGAAAAGGTTCCCCTCCAAGCAGGGTCAAGCCCTGGACATAAGGTTGAGCCAGATCTGTCATGATTTGCTCTTCTAACTCTTTGGTATAGGGAATGCCTGCATTGAAAGACCAGGTCGCTACATTGTAACAGCCCTCACAGTGAAACATGCAACCCGCCACATAAAGGGAATTGCGGACTCCTTCACCATCGACAAAGTTAAAAGCCTTGTAGTCGATGATGCGCCCTTGACTCAGCTCCTCACTCTTCCATTCGCCTGGTTTTGGTGTATTCCATGTCATCCTTCTACTCCACTTCTATCCAATAACGCTCCGTTCCATTTCGAACATCTTCAAATTGGCCGCCATTAGCTAAGATAACCGCTCGACTGGCAGGATTTTCCGTGCTACAAGTCACCAGAGCACGATGGATGTTCTTTTCTTTAGCTACTTGCAGACCTTGATGGAGAGCTTCCTTGGCATAACCTTTTCCCCTTTCAGAAGGGCGGATGGAATAACCGATATGACCAGCATAATTCAGCAATCCCTCATTTAGTCTCAGCCGTAGATTCAAAAAACCTAAAGCATGACCTGATTCATCAAACAATACGAACTGAATTGATGGAACGCGATTTTCAGGCAATCCTATTCCCATTTCTTTATTAAGGTTAGTTTCTAGCCACTCCTCATAATCAAAGTTCTCAGCATCCCAAAAGCCGCCGTCGTGGGCCGACTGGGTCTCTTCGAACTCTGCCATCATGTTTAGAATGGTTTCTTTATCTGCTAAAGTTGGTCTACGTAGTTCCATCTTTACCTCCCCCATACGAGAAAAGCGAGAGCGAACTCTCACTTTTTCTTATTCTTATTTAAAAATTGTTCTCTCAGGCTGGCTACTCGGTCTTTTTTATTGATTCCACCCTTTGAATGCTTCTCGTGGAATCGTTGAACCTGAGCCTTGCCTTTATCATCTAATTGGTATTTTCCCATAATATCCTTTTCTAATCTGTCACTTGGTGACCAGCTGATTTGATAGTGGATCCATTCATGTGTTTGACCCGTGCAGCGATTTCCTTATGACGGCCATTGACCATCGGACGAGCTTGCGGGTTTCCTAGATAACCACAGGTCCGTTTGACCACATCAACCGTTTTCGGATCGCTATTGCCACAGTTTGGACAAGCAAATCCGCGCTCAGTCGGCGTGAAATCTCCTTCAAAATCACACTTGTAACAACGGTCAATCGGCGTATTGGTTCCGAGATAACCAACCCGGTCATAAGCATAATCCCAAACTGCTTCAAGGGCTTTTGGATTTTGTTGGAGCACAGGGTATTCACAATAGTGGATAAAGCCACCAGACGCCCCAGCTTCAGGATAAACTTTTTCAAAATCCAACTTTTCAAATGGCGTTGGGTTCTTACGAACATCGTAGTGGAAACTATTGGTGTAGTATTCCTTGTCTGTGATATCCGGAACCTTACCAAATTTCTCCGTATCTAGGCGACAGAAGCGGTCTGTCAAGCTTTCTGACGGTGTCGAATAGATGGAGAAGTGGTAATCATACTGGTCAGACCATTCTTCCACGCGCGCTTTCATATCCTTGATGATATCGATCGTGAATTGTTTGGCTTCTGGATTGTGTTCCCAATTTGGACCATAAAAGACGGTTGCGACTTCATAGAGTCCGATATAGCCAAGAGAAACGGTCGCTCTGCGATGACGGAAGAGCTGATCTACCTGGTCATACTTGCCCAAGCGTTTCCCGAAAGCCCCATATTGGTAGAGAATCGGCGCATTGGCTGGTGTCGCTTCTTTGGTACGTTCCACGCGGTAAACCAAGGCATCTTCAGCAATGTTCATCCGTTCATTAAAGATTTGCCAGAACTTCTCCTTGTCTCCGCCTGATTCCAAGGCAATCCGAGGCAAATTGACTGTCACAACCCCAAGATTCATCCGGCCAGAATTGACTTCTACGCCATTCTCATCCTTCCAACCTTGAAGGAAAGAACGACATCCCATCGGCACCTTGAAAGAGCCTGTCAACTCGACAATCTTGTCATAAGACAAAACGTCTGGGTACATGCGCTTCGTCGCACATTCCAAAGCCAATTGCTTGATATCATAGTTAGGGGTTCCAGGTTCTAGGTTGAGCCCCCGCTTGAGGGTAAAGATCAGCTTTGGAAAGATAGCTGTCCGATGTTCCGATCCAAGTCCCTTGATTCTAATTTCCAAAATCGCCTTTTGGATTTCCCGCTCGAAGCGATTGGTTCCAAGACCAAAACCAAGCGAAGTAAAGGGAGTTTGTCCGTTCGAAGTAAAGAGGGTATTGATCTCATATTCCAGCGACTGCATGGCATCATAGATATCTTTTTGAGTCTTGCTCCAAGCATAGTCCTCTTGCTTTTCAGGAAGCACCCACTCTTTGGCATCTGCCAAGTGTTTTTGGTAGTTCTTTTCTGCATAAGGGGCCAAGACTTCATCGATCCGGTCAGCTGAGCAACCCCCGTACTGACTAGAGGCTACATTGGCAATAATCTGCGAGATTTGAGCCGTTGCAGTTTGGATCGACTTAGGACTTTCTACTTCTGCATTCCCAATCTTAAAGCCATTTCTGAGCATGCCTTCAAAATCGATCAAACAGCAGTTGGTCATCGGTGTATAAGGGCTATAGTCCAAATCATGGTAGTGGATATCCCCTTTTTGGTGGGCATTGGCTACGTGTTTAGGCAACATTTTGAGACCAATAGACTTACCAACGATCCCTGCCGTCAAATCCCGTTGCGTATTAAAGACATCGCTGTCCTTATTGGCATTTTCATTGACAACCGCTTGGTCCTTGTTGAGGAGTTTTCCAATCGTAAAGTTGATATCCGTCGCTTTTGAGCGCTCAAAATCCCGCTGAGTCCGATAAGTAATGTAGCTCTCAGCAATCGCATATTCATTGGCTTGAAGCAATTCATGTTCGACGACATTTTGGATCTCATAGATCTTCACGCCATTTGGAAAACGTTCCAAGATCTCTGCGATCACACGATCGACAATAGCTTCCAGTTTGGCTTCCATCACTGGAGTGAGAGAAGTCACTTCTTCTGTCGCCTTCAACAAGGCTTTATAAATTTTTTCAACATCGAATTGAACACGGCGGCCATCTCGTTTTTCAACAAAAATATCCGGGGCCATTCTCAGTTTTTCTTCTCTCAAGGTGATCATACCAAACATGCCTCTCTTCATTTATTTACATACAAGTTGTATTATACCACTCCAAAAATAAAAATCAATATCTTGTGGAAAATTTTATAAAAAACTTTCTAAAACACAAGATATTGATTTTCTTAAGAGCGTTGATAGAGTTTGAAATGACGGTATTTCTTCTCAACCAGACGATAATTTTCTTTGAGCAAGTCCTTCATATTGGAGGTCAACTCCACCTGATTGTTGACCACAATATACTTAGGTTCAGACCGATCGATTTGTTGGATCACATTGGTCCGATTTTCATTAATTCCCAGATAAGACGTTGGGGTCAATAAGGCAGAAGCTGCCAAACGATCGCTTTCTTGATAGAGAGTAGCTGTCGTATCCCAAGCATAAATGGTATCTTTCGACTTGGTGTGATTTTTAATGTAGCTGGCAATAGTACTCCGTTCACTCGATTGACCAGACTGAAGCACGATATCTTGAACCACTGGATTCGCCAACAGATAGATAAGGGCTACTAGCGGTAAGAAAACTTGGCTCGTAAAGTAAGCGGCCCAAACTTCCTTGTTTTTCTTCTTCCGACCACGACGTTCGATCCCATCGTTTTCTTCCCCATCTCGTGAGAACCAGATCGCAAACAAGGGAAGAACAAATGGCAACATCGGTAACAATTGGTAAGCGCCTTGTTCCGGAAGACCAATCGACACGATGAGGACTACCAGGCTACCTGCCCATCCCATAAAGCGGAAGATCCGGCGAGCACTGCTATTTTGCTTCGTAAAGGACATCAAAAAGGCAGAAACTAGACCGAAGGCCAGCGCCAACAGTCCATAATAAATGGCATTACTGAAGGCCTGTCCATTACTAAAATTCAAGGCATTAAAGACATAGGTTACTTGGTTAATGGCATAGCCAAAAGTTTGATTCCAAACGGTGATATAGCCAATTGGATAAAAGACAAGTGAAAAACCAAGGAGAGCTGCCAGCAGTTGATAAAAGCCACGCGCCCATCTCTTCTGCTTGATGTTAAAGGCTGTTAATCCAAGGAAGGCCAACAAATAAAACAGGGCACTGGTCATCGGATCAATCAAGAAAGCCACAGCTGCAATCGCACCATAAAGGATAAAGCCTTCATCCTTACGATGCCCAATCAAATAAGCCAAAATGAAATTCATGCTGGCAAATAGGATTGGAAGACTAAAGAGAGTCACATAAGTCCCTCCAAAACCAAGGCCTAGCACCAAGAAATAAAAGAGCAACTGGACATTCTTCGATGTATCTGTATCTTTATCTGACACCAGCAAGCGCACAACCCGATAGAGGTAAGTCCCCGCAAAGAAGAGGGCAATCGCTTGAAGGATCATCAAGATCCAATGTCCACCAGCTAAACTTCCCAACCAGTTGATTGCATAATAGAGCAGACCATTGGTTCCGTAAAAATCACCAAACGGTACTTGACCCTTGGTCATTGCCCAGCCAGCATACAAGTTTTGCGATTGTTGATTGGTTGCAAAACGGGTTAAAAATGGCACCCCGACATGCAGCAAACTAATTAAGAGACTCAACACAAAAGGAATCGCTAGGGGCACTGGACGCTTAGCTTGACGACGGATCGGCTCAACTGCCACATCCGCTTCTAGCTCTTCCGTATCCTCTTCTAGCTTAGATGCTTCCGCTTTTGTCGCTTCAACTCCCGCCTTACGTGAACGACGACTCATCCGACTGAGCGGTTGCTCCGCTTCCTGTTCCGATTCTTGTGTAGGTTCTGCTACTGCTTCTGGCTTGGCATCACGAATTTCCTCTGATGCCTCCATTGCAACCGGCTCCTCCAAGACTTCTGCCTGCTGGCTATGAGTCGGCTCTTCTTCACGAAAGACTGATTTATCTAGCACTTCGCGAATTTCACGTGTATCCTGAAAACTATCTCCCACGTGAAGCCCTAACTTTTTCGAAGTCATTTCTTGCTCTTTTTCGCTCATTCTTTTTCCTTTTCTTCGCTATTCCTCTGCTCTTTCCTTTTAGAAAAAAGCCCATTATCTTCTCTAGTATACCAAATTCTGCCGACCCTGTCAGCCTCTTGCCACATAGTCCTATGGAAAAAGAGTCAGGCATCTCGATTCCTGACTCTGATTTTCGTTTTTATACATTTACAACATCGGTGCGAACAATTGCATAATTTCCTTGATTAAGCTTTGGTGCCATGTAAAGCGGAAGGTATCCTCTGTAATTTCTTGAGACACTTCAAAGATATGGTCAAAGTCCTCACGAATCTTTTTCAAGGCAGGCGTCCGATACATCCAGACAGCATTTTCATAGTGATGGACCAAACTGCGGTAATCAAAGTTAATCGACCCTACAACCGCCATTTCATCATCGGCAAGAACTTGCTTACTGTGGACAAAACCAGGTGTGTACTCATAGATTTTCACACCAGCGTCCATCAGATCCAAGTATGCCCCACGGGTTACGATTTGGATCAATTTTTTATCCGGAATATACGGGGTCACGATGCGAACATCCACCCCACGAAGGGCCGCATTGCGGATATCTTCTGTCAAATCATAATCGATGATCAAGTAAGGAGTCGTGATATAGACGTAATCCGTCGCCTGGTTAATCATATTTTGATAGACTGTCTTTCCAACCTGCGACTTGTAAATCGGTTTTGGTCCACTCCCATAGGGAATGTAGAGCCCTTCTCCTTCGACCGCCTTATTTTCAATATGGTAGCGGTCAAAATCCTCGATTTCCCCACGGTTGATGTACCAGTTCATGAGGAAGAGTCGCGTTAAGGCCTTAACAGCTCGTCCATCTAAACGAATGGCACTGTCCTTCCAGTGACCAAACCGCTCAATGTGGTTGATGTACTCGTCTGCCAAATTGACACCACCCGTATAGCCGATCTGGCCATCAATGACCAAGATCTTACGGTGGTCTCGGTTGTTATAAGCCACTGTTAGACGGGGGATCACCTTGTTAAACTTATGGGCATCAATCCCCATCTTTCGCAATCGTTTGGTATAGTTCCCAGCCAAGGTTGCCATACAGCCGATGTCGTCATAAAGGAGTTTGACTTCGACCCCCTCTTTCACTTTCTGCTCTAAAATCTCTAGGATACTGTTCCACATCAAGCCCTCATCAATGATGTAAAACTCGATGAAGATAAATTTTTTCGCCGCTCTCAGATCCTCTAGTAGTTGCTCATACATCTCCTCCCCTAGAGGGTAAAAGGTTGATGCCGTCCCATTGTAGAGATCCGCATTGTGATCCATGGATAAAATCGACTTGACCAAGCCATAAACCGCCTTGCTTTCTTGCTTGAGCTCCTTACGCAACTGATGACTATTGTCCTCTCGAAACTTCATGGACTCCATATTTTTCAGCTGGATCATTTCCTTTTTGGACAAACGTCGCTCTCCAAACATGAGGTATAAAAGCGATCCAAAGACAGGAATGACGGCAATCAAGAGCCAGGTCACCTTATTTTCAGGCGGGGTATTTCGATTAACAATAGCTAAGATTGTCGACACATATAAGAGCCCAATGACTGCAACAGATAGCCAATGAGGGAACCATCTATTGAGCCAGAAGAAGGCCGCAAAGGATGCCCATAGTTCAAAGCCCATAAACAAAATACTAAATCCATATTTGGACATTAATAGACGTAATTTTCGAAAGGTCACAGCATCCTCCTTTTTTCTTTCTACTAGTATACCAATTCTTTTTACCCGTTGCAACGACCAACCAAGCCCCTTCTAGACAAACAAAAAGAGAGTGGGACAAAAGTCCTAGCCTCTCAATTATTTTTGGATTGTCGAGCAAGACGCAGTGGTTGAGCGGGCTCTACTACGCTGATTTCGTCAGCTTTTTCAACCCTACTCAACTTTGCGGAGGTAGGACGACGAAATCGAATTCTAACGAATTACCGATTTCTGTCCCACTCTCTCTTGTCTCGTCCCTTATTGCTTGGTCAGGACAATAATCCCTTGATCATCCTCTGCTTGTTCCAAGTCTTCTAGCGACAACTGATTTCCTTCGATCCGATAGCGATAAGGCTCATCTCCGATACGCATGGATTGATTGACCGGATCAATACTAACCTCTTTGGCCTCTTCTTCTCCATCAGCATCTTGCACCGTAAACGTGCCTTTTCGACCCGTCACCACCAAGAGGATCGTATTTTCCTCGTCCTGTCCACGATAACTGCCATCTATGGACACCCCTTCTTTCTGTTCTTCACTCGCTGACGTCACAGTCTGTGATGAAGCAGACGTCTGTTTGCTCGAAGTCTGTGTCGCTTTTTCTTGCTGGCTACAAGCAGTCAGGAAAAGGGCTACTGCCAAGGTCATTATAGACATGATTTTTTTCATTAAGATCGACTCCTTTCGCCATAACCGTATACCATCTACCACCAGTATACGCTAAGAAAGTCTCTAGGTCAATTGTTTACCCCTCTAATAAAAATGCCCTTACTTCCGCAATAAAATACAAGGATCCTGTCACAAATAAGACTTCATCTGAAGGACTCTGATCCATAAATTCTTTGATATAGGCCTTGTAGTCAGCTACATAGGGCAGGTCTTGTCGGTCGCCTTGTGCCACCACTTCCCCGTAATGGAAGGTCGTCAAAATCAATTCAGCTTCCGGCAATCCCGCTTGAAGCGTTTGGAGCATCCCGCTATAATCTTTTCGCTTGAGGGCTCCAAATAAAATCTTCACGCGCTTTCCTGCTAAGCTATTGGCAAACTCGATCAAGCGCAACATAGCATGAGGATTATGGGCGCCATCCAGATACACCTGGTCGCCAAACAACTCTAGACGTCCCGGCCACCGCGTCTCTTGTAAGGCCAGCTTGACCTGATCCATATCCACTTCTTGATCTTGGCCTTCCATATAGAGGAAAAAGGCTTCTAGAGCTACTGCAGCATTTTCCCGTTGGTAATCACCCTTCAAACCCAGAGACGGCAAGACAAGTTCCACACGTTCATTCCAAAAACGGTCCTGCTCTAACCCAAAATCTTTCTGGAAGGCGTGGAGAGCCACAGCCAATTGCTCCGCTTTTTCTTGACAAACAGCTATAGCATCATCCGACAAGGGACCCACAACAGCTGTCTTGCCCTTCTTAAAGATTCCTGCCTTTTGCTGGGCGATTTCCGCAATCGTCCCTCCCAGTGTTTCCTGGTGATCCAGGCCAACCGAAGTGATCACTGCGATCTCTCCCGTCACTACATTGGTCGTATCTAGAAGCCCTCCGATACCAACTTCCAGCAAGACCACATCCACAGCTTGTTCCTTAAAATACAAGAGAGCCATGAGGCAGATAATCTCAAAATAAGAGAGTTGGTCCTGGGTTTGAAGCAAGGTCTGCTCCATTTGTTGGACTTCTTGGCCAATCCGAGTAAAAGCTTCATCTGAAATCGGCTGATCCCCAATACAAATCCGATCATGGATACTGATCATATGAGGAGAAGTAAAGGTCCCAACCTTCTTTCCGTGAGCCATCAATAATTGACGCAGAAAGGCGATTGTGGATCCCTTCCCATTGGTTCCTGTCACATGAAGAATCGGATAAGCCTTATCCGGCCTCCCTAAAAGGCTCACTGCCTGCTCCATACGATCCAGTCCCGATCGAAAATTCAGACCGATCCGACTATTCATCCATTGCTCAATCTTATTCACATCTTCCTCCTAAAAGAAAAAAGCGACAAAACCTCTTCTGACGTTTGCGCTCCTTTCTTTCGTAGTTATTTCTTTCTCATTTTTACAGCAAGTCCATCGGACTTCCTGCTTTTTCTTGTTTCTTGAAGCAGGGCTAAAAACATCCCCCGGACTTACCAACTCTTTCTAGTTTCTAGGAGCTGGGCTAAAAACGTCCCCCGGACGTTTTTACTCCTCCATAAAGCTGTTGAAGACTTCTTCGATCATATCCCATTCTGCATCTGAGTCTTCTGGGATTGGTTGAAGGTCGCCTTCTGTTCCGTCTTCGTTTTCTGTAAATGAATAAGCTTGGATTTCAACTTCGCCGTTTTCATCTTCTTCTGCATTTGCAGGGATCAAAAGGACATAGTTTTTCCCAAATTCTTCTTTGCCATCAATGGTCAAAAGAATTTCAAACAAGGTTTCATTTCCTTGTTCGTCCACCAATGTGATTAATTCACGTTCTTCATGGTCGTGGTTATGATCATGTGCCATACTATTCTTCCTCGTTTTCTTTCTAAAAATTGCGATCTAAATAATTTTGTAAAATAAGCTGCGCCGCTAACTTATCAATAACTTTTTTGCGTTTGCTACGGCTAATATCTGCTTGCTCAATCAACATCCGCTCTGCAGCAACTGTTGTCAACCGTTCATCTTGGTAGTCGACTGGCAACCCAAACTTTTCAGCAATCATTGCGCCATAAGCCTGACTGGCTTCCACACGCGGTCCGCTTGTGTTGTTCATGTTTTTCGGCAAGCCCACAACAAAACGGTCTACCTTGTATTGAGCCACTAATTCGGCCAAGCGCTCCAAACCGAATTCTTTTTTGTCTTCATCGATTTGGATGATTTCAAGACCCTGAGCTGTAAAACCGAGAGGATCACTCACAGCAACCCCGACGGTCTTTGAACCAACATCCAATCCCATAATTCTCATTAGAGGTCTATTCCTTGCCCTTTCAAATAATAACGTACCAATTCTTCCACGATCTCATCTCGTTCATATTTACGAATTTGGTTCCGTGCATTATTATAACGAGGTACATAGGCAGGATCACCACTGAGTACGTATCCTACGATTTGATTAATTGGATTGTAGCCTTTTTCATCCAGCGACAAGTAAACATCTTTCAAGGTCTCGCTAATTTCCTTACGATTTGAATCATCAAGATTAAAACGTACTGTTTCATCTGTAAATCCCACAAGAACACCCTCTTTCCTTAGAATATTACTATTATACCATAATTAAGAGTTTTCCACAACGGCCAAGCCCTTGATTTTACGGCTTTTTCAAGCATTTTTGAGCTATTTTAGCTAAACTGTTTTTTTATTTTTGCTCACTCGCTCCAGCATTGATGAGGTTGTCCGCAAATTGACTCGGTGTCAGCTTCAACAACTCCGGTAAGTGATTGTTTTTGAAGTAAGTCATGCCTTCGGCTTTCTTCACATCCATCGCTTCAAAGTCATAGGTGATGGTTACCTTGTATTCATTCTCATTTTCCAAGGTTAAATCAGCTGTGAAACCTGGCACTGTCAAAGCTTCCTTAAAGGCATCGTCCTTGTTAAAGGATTCTCTCAATTGCTTTTGCGCTTCCTCTATTCCAACCTGTTGGATCCCTTTTTTCAACTCCTCATCGGTTGCCGTCACATTGATGGTCTCCAACTTTTTAAAGGTATTCCCCACATAGGTGACGATTTGCGTTTGTTGTGTCCCCTTGTCATCTTTTGGAAAAACAAAGGTTCTAGTGATGACTTTATTTTCTTCAGCTTTTTGCAGAATACTCTTATTATCCTTTTGCAGCTGCTCCGCTTTTGCTTGGATTGCCTTTTGTTCACTTGAATTTGGCGTTTTCGCTTGTTTTTTTTGACCGCATCCCGTCAAACACAAGGCAAGTGCACCCAATAAGAAAATCTTTCTTTTCATTTTCCATTCCTTACTAGTTATTGTTTTCTAAAATATTGTATCATAGATTTCATAAAATGGCGCAGTAAACTGCTTTTCATTTCGATTTTTAAAAAAGAAAAAACCAGAAACAAATTGTTTCTGATTTTCAATCACTTTATAGGGCTGCACGCATCCGTGCTTCCGCATTTTCTACATTTCGAACAGATCGTGGCAAGAAAGCACGAATATCGTCTTCTTTGTAGCCCACTTGGAGACGTTTGTCATCTACCAAGATCGGACTTTTAAGAATACGAGGTGTTTCCATGATGATATCAATGACTTCGTTAACACTCAAGTCTTCGATGTCCACTCCTAGATTTTTAGCGTACCGATTTTTTGAAGAGACAATACTTGCCACTCCATTTTCAGTCTTTGTAAGAATATCCAATAATTCTTCTTTGGTGATCCCTTCCTTACCGAGGTTTTGTTCTTTATAAGTTAGCTGGTGAGCGTTGAGCCAAGTCTTTGCTTTTTTACAGCTGGTACAACTTGACACTGTATAAATTTTAATCATGCATGCACTCCTTTCGCTACACGATAATACTATCGTATTAAATTATAACACAAAAACCATCAGTCTAGCGACCTATTTTGAAAAAAATTAATCTTCAATTTCAATCGCGTCATCTAAATCTAGAGTTACTTCTTCTACGACAGGAGCTGCTTCTTCAGTTTTATCAAGGGTTTTCACTGCTTCGTCTTCTTCGATCAAACCAAAATGAACCCGAACCTTATGGTCGATTTCGTCAAAAATTTCTGGGTGGTCAGCCAAGAATTTCTTAGCATTTTCAGATCCTTGACCAATTTTTTCGCCGTTATATGAGTACCACGCACCCGCTTTTTGGATGATATCCAAATCTGTTGCAATTTTCACCAATTCACCTGTACGTGAAATTCCTTCTCCGTACATGATTTCAACCATGGCTTCTTTGAACGGTGGAGCTACCTTGTTCTTCACAACCTTGATCTTGGTTTCCTTACCAACGTTGGTATCTTTTTGGTCCCCAGTCCCCTTGATTTGAGTATTTCCACGAACATCTAGACGGACAGAAGCGTAGAATTTCAGGGCACGACCACCAGGTGTGGTTTCAGGGTTCCCAAACATGACCCCAACTTTTTCACGCAATTGGTTGATAAAGATAGCAATGGTCTTGGTCTTGTTAATAGAAGCTCCAAGCTTACGCATCGCTTGGCTCATCATCCGAGCTTGCAAACCAACGTGGCTATCTCCGATATCTCCATCGATTTCCGCACGTGGTACCAAGGCCGCAACAGAGTCGACAACCACCAAATCTACCGCACCAGAGTCGATCAATTTACCAGCAATTTCAAGCCCTTGTTCCCCTGAGTCTGGTTGAGACAAGAGAAGTTCGTCGATATTGACCCCAAGAGCTGCTGCATAAGATGGATCCAAGGCATGCTCCGCATCGATAAAGGCAGCAATGCCCCCTTCTTTCTGTGCTTGCGCTACTGCATGGAGGGCAACGGTTGTTTTACCAGATGATTCTGGACCATAGATTTCGATGATCCGACCTTTTGGATAACCACCAGCACCCAAGGCAATATCAAGCGCCAAGGAACCAGAGCTCATGACTTGTACTTTTTGCTCTGCACGTTCGCCCAAACGCATGATCGATCCCTTACCAAAGTCTTTTTCGATCAATTTCAGGGCATCATTGAGCGCTTTTTCACGCTCATCTCCAAATTTCTTAGAGATATCATCTAATTTTTTCTGTTTTTTCGCCATTCTTTTCTCCTATGTTTTTACTATACAGGAAATGCATGCAACTCACCGACGTTTCCCGTCATTTGAAAGGCACATTTCCTATCCATTTTTAGAATTATTCTTCATTTGGCACAAGCTTCATTATACCAAATTTTCACCATTTAATACAGCCAAGCGCACCAAATTAAAGGCATGAAGGACTGCAATTTCGCGGACATCCGCCCGGCTACGTCCAGCGATATTGACTTGGACACTATCCACTCCATTTGGAGTCGCAAGTCCGATAAAGACGGTCCCTGCTGGATGCCCTTCTAGACTATCTGGCCCCGCAACTCCGGTTAGGCTAACACCATAATCGGATCCTGTTAACTTACGGGCCTGTGAAGCCATGGCTTGAGCTGTAAAATGAGACACCACTCCATGTTGCTCTAACTCTTGAGCTGGAATAGACAACATCTTGCTTTTTTCTTCCAAACTATAGGTGACAAAACCACCCGCGAAGATGCTGGACGCCCCTGAAAAATCTGCCAGAGTCGCTTGGAAAAGGCCGGCCGTCAGGCTTTCTGCAGCTGTAATGGTCTTACCAGTCCGTTTCAAGAGATCAAAGGCCACCTTGGCCATCGAATTGTCATCCCCATAACCGTAAAACAACTTTTGCAAAGGTTGATGGTCCAGGGTGTGGCGTGATAAGATTTCCTTTTCTAAGACATCGAGCTTCGCATCCGCTGAAGCTTGATCCTTCGCCTTTGTAGATAGACGCAAGGTTACTTCTCCCGTCTTGGCATAAGGAGCCACCGTCGGATCAGTCTGATCTTCAATGATATCGGCTAGGATCGTAACCAGCTGGCTTTCCCCAATCCCAAAGAAGCGCAAGACTCTTGAAAAGAGCTCTTCCCCTGTCGTCAAATGAGGTACCAATTGTTCATTGACCATGGGTTTTAACTCACTTGGTGGGCCAGGTAGAACGACATAGGTCACACCATCAACTTCAATCAAACCTCCAACCGCGAGACCTGTACGGTTTTGAAGGGGGATTGAACCGGCAATCAATTGTGCTTGTCGCTCATTATTGGGCGTCCGGACATAATCAGGGCGACTGGCAAAGAAGGTGTCGAGTTTGGCAAGTGCTGTCGGATCAAAAACCAGTTCTTTCCCTAAGAACTTAGCAAGGGTTTGCTTGGTCAAATCATCCTCTGTTGGCCCAAGTCCACCGCATAAAATAACCAAATCACTGCGTTTTGAAGCTGTCTCAATGGTCGAGAAGAGACGACCTTCATTGTCTCCTACCGCCACATGATAATAGACATCAATCCCTAAACTAGCCAATTTTTCAGACAAGAATTGAGCATTGGTGTTGACAATTTGTCCTGTTAGAATTTCTGTTCCAACTGCAATAATTTCCGCCTTCATGGTGCCTCCCACTTATACTATTCGTAATTTTCATTTCATTTTAACACAATTTCCTAAATTATTTAAAAAACAGATTGAAGATAAAGTCCATTTTGGACAACTTTCTTCAATCTTTTTTCTTTTAGAGTATAAAGTAAAAACTCTTAGAAATACTATTACAAAAGCACTCCTAAGAGTTTTAACTATGTAGCAAACTTCTAAAGGGCTATTTTCTATTGTTGATAGAGCTTATCTCTATTCTGAAGCAACCATATCGAGCGGTTGCTTTTTGACTACTTTCTTGATTTAAAAGCACTCTTCTGAAATCCCACATAGCTTTCTCTTATCTTTTGTGATACAATAGCATCAATTTATTTCTAGGAGGATGAGATATGGTTTCTACTATTGGTATTGTAAGTTTATCTAGTGGGATTATCGGAGAGGACTTTGTCAAGCACGAAGTGGACTTGGGGGTCCAACGACTCAAAGACCTCGGACTCAATCCTATCTTTTTACCTCATTCACTAAAAGGCTTAGACTTTATCAAAGAACATCCCGAAGCTCGTGCGGAGGATTTGATTCAGGCATTTTCTGATGATAGCATCGACATGATCCTATGCGCCATCGGTGGAAACGATACCTATCGCTTGCTACCTTATCTTTTTGAAAATGACCAACTACAAAAGGTTATCAAACAAAAGATTTTTCTTGGCTTCTCGGATACGACCATGAACCATCTCATGTTGCATAAACTAGGAATCAAGACTTTTTACGGCCAATCATTTCTAGCAGACATTTGTGAGTTAAACAAAGAAATGTTGCCATATAGCCTCCACTACTTTAAAGAATTGATTGAGACTGGAAAAATCTCAGAAATTCGCCCTAGTAACGTTTGGTATGAGGAACGGACTGATTTTAGTCCCAAAGCCTTGGGAACACCTCGTGTTAGCCATGCAAATACAGGTTTTGACTTGTTACAAGGCAATGCTCAGTTTGAGGGAGAAATCCTCGGTGGTTGTCTTGAGTCTCTCTATGATATTTTCGACAACTCTCTACACGCAGACAGCACAGACCTCTGCCAAAAATACAAACTTTTCCCTGACTTATCCGACTGGGAAGGAAAAATCCTCTTGCTAGAAACAAGCGAAGAAAAGCCTAAACCTGAAGACTTCAAAAAGATGTTGCGGACTTTAAAGGACACGGGTATATTCGAGGTCATCAGTGGACTCTTGGTCGGAAAACCTATGGATGAAACTTTCTATGACGACTATAAAGAAGCACTATTGGAGATCATTGATAGCAATATCCCGATTGTCTATAATCTGAATGTCGGACACGCAACTCCAAGAGCAATTGTCCCCTTCGGAGTCCACGCCCATGTAGATGCAACGGAGCAAGTCATTCGCTTTGACTATAACAAATAGGAGGCTGGGACAAAAGTCCTAGCCTCTTATTTATCTTTGGATTGTCGAGCAAGACGCAGTGGTTGAGTGGGCTCTACTACGCTGATTTCATCAGCTTTTACAGTCCTACTCAACTGTGCGGAGGTGGGACGACGAAATCGAATTCTAACGAATTACCGATTTCTGTCCCACTCTCTTTTTCTATATTCTCTGATGTTCTAGTCATCTAAAGTTACTTATTTCCACTTTTCCATTCACAATCATTCTCATGGTCATCAACCAATCCTGCTGCCTGTAAAAAAGACAAAACAGCGACTGGTCCGGTGAACTTAAAACCACGTTTTTTGAGATCCTTGGCTAGCTTCTCAGAAAGAACTGTCTTAGCTGGAGCCTGTCGGTAATCTGGAACATCATTGACGATGGTTTTCCCATCGACAAAAGACCAAAGATAAGCATCAAACGATCCAAATTCCTCCTGGACTTGTAGAAAGGCTTGAGCATTGGCCCGTGTCGCAAAAATCTTTGCACGATTGCGGATGATAGCTGGATTGTCTAACAAGGATTCCAGTTCTTCATCCGTCATCTCTGCGACGCGTTGAAGATGGTAACCATGAAAAGATTCTCGGAAAGCCTGCCGTTTATTGAGGACCGTTTCCCAAGATAGTCCAGCCTGATAGGTCTCCATACAGAGCAACTCAAAGAGAGCACGGTCATCATGGAGGGGCTGTCCCCACTCCTCATCATGATAGACCACATAGAGAGGATTGTTCATTTTAACCCAGCCACAGTGTTTTGGCATCTTCTTCTCCTATTTCACCAACATCTTAAGGGCAGACTTGATATAGTTTTCAGCAGTATCCGAAGTTCCTTCAAAGAATTTCTTGATTTTCTTAAGCTCTGTTGCCTTGTAGCCCAATGCCAACATGGCTTCCATAGCTTCTTCAAGGGCTTGGTTTTCTTCTGCAACTTTGGCTTTGGACTGAGCCGGTGCATCTTCTAGATCGAGATTGATCTTACCTTCCAAGTCCAGCACCATCTGTTGGGCTGTTTTCTTGCCGATCTTTGGAAACTTGGTCAAGTAGGTGATGTTCTTGCTTTCGATGGCTTGAACAAGGCCTGCATTGTCATCCGCAGCAATGATAGCCAGAGCTGAGACAGGTCCAATCCCAGAGACTGAGATCAAGTTTAAAAAGAGCTGTTTCTCTTCTTCGGTTGCAAAACCATAAAGAAGGTGTGCGTCTTCACGGACCACTTGGTGTAGATAGACTTGCACCTCTTGGTTCATTTTTCTAGAATAGGCATAGGGATTGGCCACATGCAAGAGATAGCCGATTCCAGCTGTTTCTACCACAATGTATTTAGCGGTGATTTTCGTTAAAATTCCTTTAATGTATTCGTACATAATCTTCCTTTATTGTTTGTTTAATACTTACCCAATTCCCGTAAACTGGTGTGATTTTCCTGAATGCGTCGGAACATCTTTTCCATATCTGACTTGGTAAAGTTAACCAAGACCGGACGACCGTGAGGGCAGTTATAAGGGTTGTCACATTGGGACAATTGGTAGATCAGATCCCGTGCCGAGTAATCGTCCAGTGTGTGGTTGGCCTTGATGGAGCGTTTGCAAGACATCATGATGGCCAACTCAGCCCGGTATTTCTTGATGGACACTTCCTTGGTCAAAAGGAGCATATCACACATTTCATAGATGCCCGACTCGATCTCTTCTTCCTTCATCCAGATCGGATGCTCCCGTAAGATCAACTGGTTGGCTCCGTATTCTTCTAAATAGACGCCCACTTCTTCTAAGAGGTGCTTGCGCTGTTGCAGGCGGATCAGATCGTCTGTAGGGAATTCAAAGATATAAGGCACTAGCAGTTGTTGTTGACTGCCGTCCACATCCCCGATACTCTCCCGGTATTCTTCGTATTTGACCCGCTCTTGAGCCGCGTGCTGGTCAATGATATAAAGGCCCCCATTTCCTTGGGCAAAGAGATAGGTTCCATGCATCTGACCAAAATATTCCAACTCTGGGAAGGTCGAATGTTCTTCCCCATCCAACTTATCATAGACCTTGTCTAGACTAGCCAGATCCAACTCTGGGTGATCCAGTTCATCATAAACCGCAGTCTTTCTTTCCGCAAACTTGATCGCGCTTGTCGGTTTTTCTACTGGGTTTTCTTGGCTTGTAGAATCAGCAGCCACCTCATCTGTTAGAGGCAATTGAGGATCTGCCACTTCTGGTCGAAGCTTGAAATCTTGGCTTTCTCGATCATAATAGAGACGGTTTTCTTTTAAAGGCAGGGTTGTCTGTACTGGCTTTTCTGTTCGGCGAATGGTCGACTTGGCTAGATTTTCTAGAGCATCTGGAATCAGGTCCTGCTCTTTCAAAGCATTCGCAATCGCCTGGGAGATCAAGGCCATTAATTCCCGTTCTTTGGAGATACGAACTTCTTGCTTGGTAGGGTGAACATTGACATCCGCTAAGTAAGGATCGATCTGGATATTAATGATCGCAAGTGGGAAGCGGCCCACCATGAGTTTACTACCGTAACCGTCTAAAATAGCCCGATTGAGCAAGAAATTCTTGATGTAGCGGCCGTTGATAAAGAGACTGATGTAATTGCGATTAGCACGAGTCAATTCAGGCAAAGACACAAAGCCCGTCACTTCAAAATCTAGGTCGCGGTTTTCAATGGCCACCATCTTCTTAGCAGACGCAAGGCCATAGACACCCGCAATCGCTTGCCGGAGATTGCCAGTCCCCGCTGTTTTGGTCATTTCTTTTCCATCATTGATCAAGGTAAAGGCAATCTCAGGATGGGCCAAGCTCAAGCGATTGAGAATATCCACGATATGGGATAGCTCTGCCTGCTGGCTCTTTAAATACTTGAGACGAGCAGGGGTATTAAAAAAGAGATCTTCCACTGTGATCTTGGTCCCGACAGGGCTTGTCGCTGGCTCCACTTCCTCAATTTCGCCACCCTTTGCGACCAATTTGGTCCCGTGGGCAGCTCCTTCTTGCGCC
Source organism: Streptococcus caecimuris (assembly GCF_943193075.1). NCBI lineage: Bacteria > Bacillati > Bacillota > Bacilli > Lactobacillales > Streptococcaceae > Streptococcus > Streptococcus caecimuris. The sequence continues at coordinate 41,764 of NZ_CALPCT010000018.1, forward strand.
GTTAGAAGGGTTAGAATACTGACAGAAGCAATGGAAGGCATGGCCTCACCACGAAAACCAAGCGTTCGAATACGAAAGAGATCCGCTTGACTCTTGATCTTACTGGTCGCATGTCGACGGAGGGCCAAAGCGACCTCATCGTGCGCAATTCCTTCCCCATTGTCTGTAATCCGAATCGACTTCAATCCTGCTTCTTCGATTTCAACAACGATCTGGCTAGCTCCAGCATCGATCGAGTTTTCAACCAATTCCTTGACCACGCTAGCAGGTCGTTCAATCACTTCACCTGCCGCAATCTGATTGGCTAGGACTTCTGGCAATTCAATAATCTGTGACATGTCTGCTCCTTTACCTATTTTTTCACCGATACATGTAGCTCTATTATACCACAGATCTACAAGACTCCCTTTCTTAAAAAATAGAGGCTGGGCCCATCTTCTTCCTTAAAAACCGCATAGGCAAAGAAAACGACCACATAGACAAATCCCCTTGTCTTCCCTTTGGAAAAAGTGTTTAATAGTAGTGTAAAGAAGGAGCCGGGCTAGCAGGCCAACCGACTTTACCCAAAGGAGGGAGAAACGATCTTATGAAAGTTGAAGTACACATTGATTCCCACTTCCAAGAAGAAGCGGTGGTGATCACAGCACCTGCACTGTCTGCGCGTGTAGAGAAAATCCGTGACTTTGTGGAAGAATTGGATCAAAAAGGGCGCTTACGTGCCAAAAAGGATGGGGAAGCTTACCTGATCGAAAGCCAACTATTCCAACGTTTTTACATTGAAAATCGGCAAGTAATTGGCGAGACTATGACAGATCAATTTATTCTGACTGGGCCACTCTATCAGCTATCTGAAGACTTGCCGACCTTCTTTCTCAAAATTTCCCAATCTGAAATTATCAACACAAAAGAAATCGATCACCTGCACTTTACCAGTGGAGGATCCGTTCAAATCTATCTTAAAAACGGGAGTCTGACCTACTCCTCCCGTCGTTATTTAAAAGCCATTAAGGAGAAATTATCATGCTAAAACAATCTTTTTCTGACGCCCTAAAAGGGATTTTCATCGGGCTCATCTTATCCATCTTCTTTTCCTACCTCTTCTCACCTGAGTTGTACCTTCCCTTAAGTCCCAACTCTGCAGTCGGCCGCTGGATGTTCTTGCATCATGTTCACGGCTCACTGGTCATGCTCTATTGCGCCCTCGTTTGGGGTGCGATTGGGGTCCTCTTTAGCTTCGGAAGTCTCCTCTTTCAAAAAGACTGGAGTCTCTTACGGGCTACTCTGAGCCATTACCTACTCATGTTACTTGGGTTTATTCCCCTAGCTACCTTGGCCGGCTGGTTTCCAGCACGACTCGGATTTTACCTCTCACTCGTTGTCGAATTCACCCTCGTTTACGTGATCATCTGGTTGGTCTCCCATCATTTTTATAAAAAACAAGTTCAAGAAATCAATCAAAGCATTGCTAACCACTAAGCAAAAAGATCCTCAGTGCTACGAGGATCTGAAAGTAGAGATAAACTGTTCCTTTATACAAATCTAATAAATTCTATAAAAAATATACTCGTTATAGTTGTTCAATCATCTACTGAAACTTTCCGCTGTTAGAAAAGTGCCTGAAACACAATTGTTTCAGGCACTCGGAATTATTGAGACCTTAGGCTCAATAATTAGTCTTGGAACTTCGAAGAAGTTCGCTGACGTCCGTACTCACTTAAGGAAAGTTTCTAAGATGACTTTGTCTTCAATAAAAGATCCTCGCTGTCACGAGGATCTTCTTTTATAATTTCTTTTTCAATTCGGCGACTGCCATCATGACTTCCATGGGAGTCATATTGTAGAGATCCAGATTCTTCAATTCTGTGATCACTGTATTTTCTGTCTCTTCCTCAAAGAGGGACATTTGTTCAGCAACCTGTGAAGGTACTTCCTTTTTAGGGGTTGCATCCGCAAGCGGTACTTGCTGGGCTTGTCCTTCGAGCTTGGTCAAAATCGCATCCGCCCGCTTCAGCAATTCTTCTGGCAAGCCAGCGATCTTGGCCACGTGAATCCCATAGGATTTATCTGCTGGGCCGGGTTCAATCTTGTGCAAGAAGGTAACCTGACCATCTCGCTCCAAGGTCGCAACATGGACATTTTCCAAACGGGACAAGGTCTCTGAGAGAGCCGTCAACTCATGGTAATGGGTTGCAAACAAGGTTTTGGCACCCGTGCGATCGTGAATGTATTCGATGATGGATTGGGCGAGAGCCATCCCATCATAAGTCGCAGTTCCCCGTCCCAACTCATCAAACAAAATCAAGGACTGGGGTGTTGCCTTGCGAATGGCGTGATTGGCTTCCATCATTTCCACCATGAAGGTAGACTGACCCGATACCAGGTCATCAGCAGCTCCGATTCGGGTATAAATCGCATCAAAGATTGGCAACTCGGCCTTTTGCGCTGGTACATAGGAGCCAATTTGGGCAAGAATCACAATGATCGCCAATTGGCGCATATAGGTAGACTTCCCACTCATATTTGGCCCCGTAATCAGCTGAATATCCCGTTCTTCATCCATAAAGATGCTATTAGGAATATAGGACTGGGCTCCCATCACTTTCTCAACAACCGGATGGCGACCTTTGTCGATCGCGATTCGTCGTTCTTCATGAAAGAAGGGACGATTCAACTGTTGCGACTCAGCGACACTGGCTAGACTTTGTAAAACATCAACCGTCGCAATCGCCTGAGCTAACTGTTGCAGACGTTGGATATACTTGCCAACTTCTTCCCGAATCCGCATAAAAATCGTATATTCCAGATTAGCAGACTTCTCACGCGCCTCTAGCATATCTCCTTCGATGCGTGCCAATTCCTCCGTACCAAAGCGTTCTGAATTTTTCAAGGTCGCCTTGCGGAAAAAGTGAGCAGGAACGTGACTCAATTGAGAATTGGTGACATGGAAATAGTAGCCATCCTTCTTGTTGTAATCGATTTTTAGACCTGTAATGCCACTGGCTTCGCGCTCCTTGGCCTCAATCTCAGCAATCCAACCAGTACCATCCCGAAGAACGACACGATACTGATCCAATTGCTCGTCAAACCCAGTTCGGATGATATTTCCCTCTGTAATAACAGCAGACGCTTCCGGAGCAATAGCTGAGGTAATCAAGCGGTGCAACTCAGGAAGTTCATCCAAGCGTGCAATCAAGACATCTAAGACTGGATCACCGATCCCCAGTAGAATCGACTTGATCGTCGGCACATGACCCAGAGTATCTCCTAGCTGCAAGAGATCCTTAGGATTGATCTTGCCAAAGGAAACACGACTCGCTAAGCGTTCAATGTCATAGACCCCTTTGAGACTGTCGGTCAAATCGCTCCGTTCAAAGAAATGATCCATAAAGACCTGAATGATGTCCTGGCGCTCTCGAATCCGTTTCAAATCGACTAAGGGTTTCTGAATCCAGGACCGCAACAAACGACCGCCCATGGCCGTCTTGGTTTCATCCAAATACCAATACAAGCTACCATGTTTCTTCCCAGTCCGCGCATTCTCTGTCAAATCAAGACTAGCCTTGGTCGCAAAGTCCATCTGCAAGAAATCGCAAATCTCATAATGATGGGCTTTTTTGAGGTGACTCAATTCCCGCATTTGTGTCTGGTAGACATACTGGAGAAGTTTTCCAGCCGTTTTCTTTTCGAGCTCACTCAACTGATCCCCTAAGAGTTGAACATCGTCGAGCGCCGTCTCTACATGTGACAGCAAGAGATTCATCTGGCTAACAAACACACGCTCTTCCTGTTCTGGCAACTCATAACCCAGGACCACCTCACGCGCACGTAAATTGCGGATTTCTCCACAAACCATGCTAAAGTCATTGAGGGTCGTCACCTGAAACTCCCCTGTCACCAGATCCATATAGGCTAACCCATACTCATTTCCTGACCGATCCAAAGCAACCAGGAAGTTATTCTCACTATCTGGCTTGGTCGAATCCACCACTGTACCCGGCGTAATCACCTGTACGACTTCACGCTTAACGACCCCCTTGGCTTCTTTGGGGTCTTCCATTTGTTCTGCAATCGCGACCTTATACCCCTGTTCAATGAGAACATCAATATACTGCTGGGCCGAGTGGTAGGGAACACCCGCCATGGGAATTGGATTCTCTGCATTTTTATTCCGTGAGGTTAAGGAAATCTCTAAAATTTGAGCTGCATTCACTGCATCTTCATAAAATAATTCGTAAAAATCTCCCATTCGAAACATCAAAAAGGCATCCGGATAGTCTTTTTTGATATCTAGATACTGCTGCATTCCAGGGGATATTTTCTCTACTGCCATACTTCTTTATTCCTTACTGTTGCATCATTTTCTGACACAAGCTCCATAGATGAAAACAGGAGTAGATAGCTCACTATCTTCCTCCTTTTGACATCTTAACGGGGTATTTTCTTTCTTTTCAAGGGGCTTGATTACTGCATCATCCCTAAAATTTCATTTTGAATTTCAATGGCTGCCTCTTGGTCTCGACAAACAATCAAGAGGGTATTGGCCCCTGCTACTGTTCCCAAAATACGCTCATCTGACATTTCATCTACACCATTGGCCAAGAGAGCTGCTTCTCCTAGCTCTGTCCGCAAAACCAAAGTGAATTCTGCTCGTGAGACAGACTTGGCGTGGCTGGACAACATAATATAAATCTCTGCCACCTCAGGCTCATTTGGCAAAATATAATACAACTGGTCTTTTCGTTTCACCTTGACTAGACCCAGATCGCGCAAATCTCGTGACAGAGTTGTTTGCGTTACAGCAATTCCTTTTGCTTCTAATCGATCCTGAATCTCTTTTTGAGTCGACAATTTTTCATTTCGAATCATTTGTTGAATCAAAAGGTGACGTTCTGTCTTTTTCATTGGACCTCCACTTTTGAATAAATATACTTTAAATTATACCAAAAAAATTGAAAATTCGCTCAGAATTGTGTTAAAATAATAGTTAAAAGGACTAAGGAGCTAATATGAACAATAAAGAACTCATTGCTAGTGAATTGGCCAAAGTGATTGACTCTCTTGACCAAGATGCTATTTTAAACTTGCTTGAACAACCAAAATCATCTGATCTTGGTGACATTGCTTTTCCAGCCTTCTCACTTGCAAAAGTGGAACGCAAGGCTCCTCAAGCAATCGCTGCAGATATTGCTGAAAAGATCGACCAAAGCGCCTTCGAAAAAGTCGTTGCAACTGGACCTTACGTGAACTTCTTCTTAGACAAATCTAAGATCTCTGATCAAGTAATCAAATCCGTCATCGAAGCAGGTGCAGACTATGGTCAACAAGACGAAGGTCATGGCCAAAACATTACCATCGACCTTTCAAGTCCAAATATCGCAAAACCATTCTCAGTTGGTCACTTGCGCTCAACCGTTATCGGGGATGCTCTTTCAAACATCTTCCGCAAAATGGGCTACAACACGATTAAAATCAACCACTTGGGTGACTGGGGTAAACAGTTCGGTCTCTTGATGGTGGCTTACAAAAAATGGGGTAGCAAGGAAGCTGTCGAAGCCAACCCAATCGATGAATTGCTAAAACTTTACGTTCGGATCAACGCTGAAATCGAAAACGATCCTGAGCTTGATGATGAAGGACGTCTCTGGTTCAAGAAATTGGAAGATGGAGATCCAGAAGCGACTGAGTTGTGGCAATGGTTCCGTGACGAAAGCTTGGTAGAATTCAACCGTATCTACAAACTCCTCGGTGTTGAATTTGACAGCTTAAACGGAGAAGCTTTCTACAATGACAAGATGGATGAAGCTGTCCAAATTCTTGAAGAAAAAGGCTTGTTGAAAGAGTCTAAGGGTGCTAGCATCGTTGAGCTCGATGATGTCAACCTTCCACCAGCTATGATTAAGAAATCAGACGGTGCCACTCTTTACATCACGCGTGATATCGCAACCGCTATCTACCGTGCACGGACTTACAACTTTGTGAAAAACATCTATGCTGTAGGTCAAGAACAATCTAACCACTTCCGTCAGTTGAAAGCTGTTTTGAAGAAAATGGGATTTGACTGGAGCGACGATATGGTTCACGTTGACTTTGGTTTGGTGACAAAAAACCGCCAAAAATTGTCAACTCGTAAAGGAAATATCATCCTTCTCGAACCAACTCTTCAAGAAGCCATCTCTCGTGCCAAAGCGCAGATCGAAGAAAAGAACCCTGAATTGGAAAACAAGGAAGAAGTGGCACATGCAGTCGGTGTTGGTGCGGTTAAATTCTACGACTTGAAGACAGACCGCCGCAATGGGTATGACTTCGACCTCGAAGCCATGGTATCCTTTGAAGGAGAAACTGGACCTTACGTTCAATACGCTTACGCTCGTATCCAATCCATCCTTCGCAAAGCCAACTTCACACCATCTACAGATGCGACATACAGCTTGAGCGATCCTGAAAGCTGGGAAATCATCAAGCTTCTCCAAGACTTCTCTCGTGTGGTGAAACGTGCTGCTGAAAACTATGATCCATCCTTGATCGCAAAATATGCTATCAACTTGGCTCAAGCCTTCAACAAATACTATGCGCACACTCGTATCTTGGATGAAAGTCCAGAACGCGAAAGCCGTCTTGCTCTTAGCTACTCAACAGCAGTAGTCTTAAAAGAAGCCCTTCGCTTACTTGGTGTCGATGCACCTGAGAAAATGTAATTTCTTATCTATGATGGATACGTAGAACATCTCTTATGGGAGTGAGAGGAGAAACTAAATGCGATTCAATTTAGTTCTTTCTCACTCCTTTTCTCATGTCCAATGCCTTTCATTCTCTACATTTTCAGATCCTTTATATACAGGAGAAATCTATGAATCAAACCGTTTACATCTTAATTTTCATCAGTTTAGTGGTCCTCTTTTTATTTAACAAGTACGAGAGAGAAAAACTACAACGGCTCTTACAAGAGCAACTCTTGAAAGATCAAGCTTTCAAAGATAGCATCAAGGAAAAAATCCAAGAGACCGACAATATCAACGATGTCATCCATGCCATCAACAAAGACTATCGATTGGGGCTCCTACTTGCTAAAGAAATCACAGAAAAATTAAAATAAGCCATAGAAGAGGAGTCATATAAAATGTGACTCCTCTTCTATTCAGTCGCAACAAATAAGAGGCTGGGACAAAAGTCCTAGCCTCTCAATTATTTTTGGATTGTCGAGCAAGACGCAGTGGTTGAGTGG
>NZ_CALPCT010000019.1:0-46353 GCF_943193075.1 Streptococcus caecimuris
CCCTACTCAACTGTGCGGAGGTGGGACGACGAAATCGAATTCTAACGAATTACCGATTTCTGTCCCACTCTCTTTTTGTTTGCATTGAAAAAAGTGATGAAATGTCGTATGATAAACGTGTAAGGTTTCCCAATAGGAGGTGTTCCAGATGGACTTTCGTTTAGATCAAAGTTTAGTAGCTCTTGGTATTGATACAGTTGTGGTCGGAATTGCTAGAAATGTGGATCCTCAAGCAGTTTTGCTCCCTTCTTTTCTTGAAAAGAAGAAAGAGCTTGAACAATGGGCGCTCCAGTGTCAGACAGAAGAAGTAGGGGCATCTCCTGTCATTAAAGGGTATACAGACCTTTTGCAAAAAGTAGGGCGTAGCATCAAGAAAAATCCACCAACAGTCCTAGCTCTTATCCGAAACATCCAGCATCGAGGAGCTCTTCCTCAGATCAATAGCATCATCGATATCTATAATGTCGAATCGCTGAAGTCTTTTCTCGCGATCGGAGGACATGACCTAGATAAGATTGAGGGACCGATTGAATTTACAGTGAGTCAAAGAGACGATCTCTTTCTCCCTATCCTTTCTAGTGAAAAACATGTCGCACCGACAGATCCTGTCTACCGGGATCAAAAAGGAGTTCTGGCTTGGTTGGATGTACGCGATAGTGACCATTACAAATTTGAGGAGACTACGCAAAACGCCCTCTTTGTCATCCAAGGAAATACCGAGACGTCAGTCGAGATGCGTTTAGAAGCGCTAGAACGAATCCACAAGGACCTTGCTCTTTGCATGCCTCAGCTTCAATTTGAGAAATTTCTCGTCACACAAAATGGAGTGGAAAAGGTCGTGTAAACAGCGAAAATCATTTTCATGAAATTTTCAATTTGACAAAGTAATCCATTTGCGGTAAGATATTGTTCGGGCACCTCATTTTGAGGTCGGAGCTCCCTAAGGATTAGGGAGCTATTTTTGTTTTTTCTGCAAAGAGGAATGGCCTCTACAACAATAGAAGAAGAGGAAAGCACATGTCAACAAAATATATTTTTGTCACGGGTGGTGTCGTATCATCCATCGGGAAAGGGATTGTCGCAGCAAGTCTTGGTCGCTTGCTCAAAAATCGTGGATTGAAAGTGACGATCCAAAAATTTGACCCTTATATCAATATTGACCCAGGGACGATGAGTCCTTACCAACACGGGGAAGTATTTGTCACAGACGATGGCGCAGAGACAGACTTGGACCTTGGTCACTATGAACGCTTCATTGATATCAATCTGAATAAGTACTCAAATGTGACAACAGGGAAAATTTATAGCGAAGTCCTTCGCAAGGAACGTCGTGGAGAATACTTGGGCGCGACTGTACAGGTGATTCCTCATATTACAGATGCCTTGAAAGAAAAGATCAAACGAGCAGCGACGACGACGGATTCAGATGTCATCATCACAGAAGTCGGGGGAACAGTTGGAGACATTGAGTCCCTTCCTTTCCTTGAAGCTCTTCGTCAAATGAAGGCAGATGTTGGTGCTGAAAACGTTATGTACATCCACACCACTCTTCTACCTTACTTGAAGGCTGCGGGAGAAATGAAAACCAAGCCGACCCAACACTCTGTGAAAGAATTGCGTGGTCTTGGAATTCAACCAAATATGTTGGTCATCCGTACAGAAAAACCAGCTGGTCAAGGAATTAAGAACAAGTTGGCTCAATTCTGTGATGTGGCACCAGAAGCTGTCATCGAGTCACTTGATGTGGAACATTTGTACCAAATCCCATTGAACTTGCAAGCACAAAATATGGACCAAATCGTTTGTGACCATTTGAAATTGGATGTTCCTGCAGCAGATATGACAGAATGGTCTGCGATGGTCGACAAGGTCATGAACCTCAAGAAGCAGGTCAAGATTTCCTTGGTTGGAAAATACGTAGAATTGCAAGATGCCTACATTTCTGTCGTTGAGGCCTTGAAGCACTCAGGGTATGCCAATGATGCAGAGGTCAAGATTAATTGGGTCAATGCCAATGATGTGACAGCTGAAAATGTGGCAGAACTCCTTGGAGATGCGGATGGGATCATCGTCCCAGGTGGTTTTGGTCAACGGGGGACAGAAGGAAAAATTCAAGCCATCAAGTATGCGCGTGAACAAGACGTCCCAATGTTGGGTGTCTGCTTGGGTATGCAGTTAACCTGTATCGAATTTGCCCGTCACGTTTTAGGCTTGGAAGGGGCCAATTCATCCGAATTGGATCCAGAAACCAAGTATCCAATTATCGATATCATGCGGGACCAAATTGATGTGGAAGACATGGGAGGAACGCTCCGTCTCGGTCTTTACCCATCTAAACTCAAACGAGGATCAAAAGCAGCCGCTGCCTATGATAATCAAGAAGTGGTACAACGTCGCCACCGTCACCGTTATGAGTTTAACAATGCTTTCCGTGAACAGTTCGAAGAAGCAGGATTTGTCTTCTCAGGCGTTTCACCAGACAACCGTTTGGTCGAAATCGTTGAAATCCCAGAAAACAAATTCTTTGTTGCTTGCCAATACCACCCAGAATTGTCAAGCCGTCCAAACCGCCCAGAAGGACTTTACACAGCCTTTATCACAGCGGCAGTTGAAAACCACGATAGCAAATAAAAATCAAGGGAGCAGGTCGAAGGACCTGCTCCCTTTTTGTGAAAAAATGACAAACTCTGAAAAAAGTTTGAAAAAAATCTTGACAAAAAAGTCGTTGATTGATATACTAGTAAAGTACTCAATCGCGGGGATGGCGGAATTGGCAGACGCGCAGGACTAAGGATCCTGTGACCGCTTTAGGTCGTGAGGGTTCAAGTCCCTCTCTCCGCATCGGATCAAGATAGCTTCGGCTATCTTTTTTTGTTTTCAAATTTCTTTGTGGTAGAATAGGTGTGAGATGAGGTGAGAACATGAAGAAAAAGGATCTGGTATTGGCCGATGGCCTTTTTGCACTATTGGGAAGTGCCATTAATTTTTTCAGTCCTATCCTGATTTTAGCGATGGGGATAGGCGCATACAAGGATACTTTTAGATATTTTATCGCCTTAAACATATGGAATGTTTTCATTTTTTTAGTGGCGATTGCTTCTAAGTATCTGCTCAGAGATGAAAAAAGAATCAAAAAATGGATTCTTCATCTTTTTCTGATAGCAGGCAGTATACTCTTTCTTGCGTCAATCCTTGCAGTGTGTGAGAATATTCCCTTTCTTGAGGGAGTGCTAAACGGACTTCTTGGAAAAATATTTACCGACAGTCAGTTATTTGCTGCTTATTTCTATTCTCAATGGGTTGCAGCGGTATCCCTTGTGATTTGCGGGATTGCCTTTCTCCTTTCACTAAAAAAATTTAAAGAAGAGAATTGAAGGGGGTGTAAGTCCCCTTCTTTTACTTGTTTGCTAGGATGAGAGTCTTAGGAGATAGGAGATTCCGTCCTATTTATCGGAAGAAATCGCTTAAAGCTACAGGAAAAACTAGCAATTTCATCTAAAAAGTGATAAAATAAACAATGTAAGTGGGATTAGCCCCACAAAAATATATAGGAGGCCTATGACTAATGGCAATCGTTTCAGCAGAAAAATTTGTCCAAGCAGCTCGTGACAATGGTTATGCAGTTGGTGGATTTAACACAAACAACCTTGAGTGGACTCAAGCTATCTTGCGTGCAGCAGAAGCTAAGAAAGCTCCAGTACTTATCCAAACTTCTATGGGTGCTGCTAAATACATGGGTGGTTACAAAGTATGTAAAGCCCTTATTGAAAACCTTGTAGAATCAATGGGTATCACTGTACCAGTTGCTATTCACCTTGACCATGGTCACTACGACGATGCTCTTGAATGTATCGAAGCTGGTTACACTTCAATCATGTTTGACGGTTCACACCTTCCAGTTGAAGAAAATCTTAAATTGGCGAAAGATGTCGTTGAAAAAGCTCATGCTAAAGGTATCTCAGTAGAAGCTGAAGTTGGTACTATCGGTGGTGAAGAAGACGGTATCATCGGTGACGGTGAATTGGCACCAATCGAAGATGCTAAAGCAATGGTTGCTACAGGAATCGACTTCTTGGCTGCAGGTATCGGTAACATCCACGGTCCTTACCCAGCAAACTGGAAAGGTCTTCACCTTGACCACTTGCAAAAATTGACTGAAGCTGTTCCAGGATTCCCAATCGTATTGCACGGTGGATCAGGTATCCCTGATGATCAAATCCAAGCAGCGATCAAACTTGGTGTTGCGAAAGTTAACGTGAACACTGAATGCCAAATCGCATTTGCAAATGCTACTCGTCAATTCGTACGTGAATACGATGCAAACGAAGCAGAATACGACAAGAAGAAACTCTTCGACCCACGTAAATTCTTGAAACCAGGTTTCGAAGCAATTACAGCAGCTGTTGAAGAACGTATCGACGTATTCGGTTCAGAAGGCAAAGCTTAATAAAAAACAGGAAAGCAAGGTCCCATGTGGATCTTGTTTTTTTATATGATATGAAGATAGAAATCTGTCAAACGACTTCCTCTAGTAGGTCTAGGATTGAATACCTATTAATAGAATATGCAATAAAGACAGGTTACATATCGAGATGAATTATCTTTTATTTACATTTATATCTATAGTCGATACAATTCATAGCAATCATTATATTCTATAAAAATCTGTTATACAAACTATTAGTTTCTTTTATACTAAATTAATTCGATGAATCCAATTAATTTTTTGCTTTTAGTACTAGGTTGTGATAAAATAAAATTGAAGTTTCAGGGATAGAAAAGGGAGTGTAAAATGAAAAACACTAAATTATTATTAACAGTTTTAATAGCTGGTTCATTACTAACAGCTTGTCGTACAAATAATGAGTCTAAAACAACGGCTTCTTCTGATAAGAATCCTGTAGTAAAGACTAAGTCTCCTTCAAACTCTAATAAATCTACAACGGAAGAAGATCTTAATGATAAGAACTCATTTGTAGTTAAGATGAATAAGTTTGCGAAGTTATCGAAATCTACTGAGGAAATCTATGTCACAGGAGATGTTGTGGTAGGCGAGAGCGGAGATGTAAAACCTGGAATTTATGACTTGGAAATTACAGGAGGAAGTGGCAATATTTTTGGAGACAGGAAGGATTTTTCTTCGCCTTTTATTAATTGGGTAGCAGGAGCTCAAGGAACATCTACAGATTCTCCTTCAAAAATAAGAATGGTTTTATTTGAAGGAGATAAATTAAATTTTAGTAATATTTCCAAGATTAAATTCAATGCAGTACCAGAAAAAGTACAAATGAGTAATGAGTTGGGAATTGGAGAATATGTTGTAGGTCGCGATGTTAAAGCTGGTACATATAGGTTAAGTACTAATATTAATATGAATTCAGAGCTTCAAAATTTGGGCTGGTCGCTCTCTATATATAATATGTTAACAAAAACATCTAAAAACCAAACGTTAGATCCTAGCAATCTAGATGTTGCTGTGAAACTAGAAGAGGGAGAAATTGTCTCGATCAATTTATATAATACTGATGATAATGTATCGAGTGATGATGCTAGATTAATTTTCACTGAATTAAAATAGGTAATGCAATACGAACTAGAGGTTTATCCGTAAGGATAAGCCTTTTTGTAGAGTTGGAGGTTATTATTTATCTCTTTTATTATTGCAATAAAAATATCTCATTCGTATTGCTAAAACACTCTAAAGCTTGTACAATAACACTATGAAAAAATTCAAACAGTTTAGCTGGATCATTTTTGTTGTTCTTATCCTTTTTCTAGGAGGTACATTTGGTTTTCACCAACTTAGTTTGCAAAAAGAAAGTAAGCTTCTCATGCCTATAGGTAAGAAGGTTGTAGTCAATGGACATCAAATGAATGTATACATTAAAGGTGAAGGATCTGAAACGATAGTATTTCTTTCAGGTGCAGGTATTGCTTCACCTATATTAGACTTTAAGAATCTAACAGATTCCCTATCCAAAAAATACAAAGTAGTCATCGTAGAGCGGGCTGGCTATGGTTATAGCGAGGATAGTAACCAATCCAGAGATGTGATGGAAGTTTTGTTTGAGACACGTCAAGCTCTATCACAAGCAAATGTAATAGGTCCTTTTATCATTTTGTCTCATTCAATGGCTAGTCTTGAGAGCCTGGCTTGGCAAGAGAAATATCCGAATGAAGTGAAGGCTTTGATTGGCCTGGATTGGGCCTTGCCAGCGAGTTATGAAGATTTAAAGGATAATCAGGCCTTGCTTACTGTGGCTTATTGGAGCAGTAAGATTGGCTTATTACGCTATTTCCCTGAGTCCTTTTATATAAAAAATCCAACTCTGACTGAAACTGAACGACAACAATATAAATTACTAGCATATAAGCAGTTGATGTCACAAGCCATGCTTCATGAATCCCGTTTGGCAAAGGAAAATGCCAAGAAAGTTCCATCTAGCATTAATCCGAAAATTCCAGCCTTACTAATGGTTTCTAATGGTGATGGTACTAGCTTTAGCCAATCTGAGTGGCAACGTTATGCAGAGAGATTTGCAAGCGACCAGTCTAATGTTCAAGTCGTCTATATGGATGCGCCTCACGACCTCTATCATTATCAAAGCGATGCTATTGTTTCTCGCATTAAAGAATTTTTAGAGAATAATTGAGGGCTTAAAAATCCATTGAGACTGATGATAATAATTAAATGCTGAAGGATTAACAGTAGAATCGTTAATTTTCTCGATTAAAAAAATTCTTTTTCTTAACAAAAAACCTGCCCCTAAGGGCAGGTTTTTTGGTGTCTTAAGGAAACTATTTAACAGAATTTTTGATTAAAAGTTTCATTTTAAGAGAGAAATCTCTAATTTTATAATCAACAAGCAAACGCTTGCATTCCTTTTTTTATTAGATTATAATAGGTTGGTATAAAGCCTTCTGTAATAATATTTAGAAAGTGTAGAAAGTAAGGATTTAGAATATTTGTGGTCAAAAATACAATGTTGCTTCTTACGATAGGGAGATAGATATGGCAATGATAGAAGTGCAACATCTTCGGAAAAATTTTGTGAAGACAGTTAAGGAGCCGGGGTTAAAGGGAGCCTTGCGCTCCTTTATTCATCCTGAAAAGCAGACCTTTGAAGCGGTCAAGGATTTAACTTTTGAAGTTCCAAAAGGGCAGATTTTAGGATTTATCGGGGCAAATGGTGCTGGGAAGTCAACCACCATCAAAATGCTGACAGGAATTTTGAAGCCCACATCTGGCTTTTGTCGGATTAACGGCAAGATTCCCCAGGATAATCGCCAAGATTATGTCAAGGATATTGGAGTCGTTTTCGGACAACGCACCCAGCTATGGTGGGATTTGGCTTTGCAAGAGACCTACACGGTTTTGAAAGAGATCTATGATGTACCGGACTCGCTTTTCCAAAAGCGCATGGACTTTTTGAATGAAGTTTTGGATTTGAAGGAATTTATCAAGGATCCTGTGCGGACTCTTTCACTAGGTCAACGGATGCGGGCGGATATTGCGGCTTCCTTGCTTCACAATCCCAAAGTTCTCTTTTTAGATGAACCGACTATTGGTTTGGATGTGTCGGTCAAGGACAACATTCGTCGGGCCATTACCCAGATTAATCAGGAGGAAGAGACAACTATTCTCTTGACTACTCATGATTTGAGTGATATTGAGCAACTCTGTGATCGGATTTTTATGATTGATAAGGGGCAAGAGATTTTTGATGGAACGGTGAGCCAGCTCAAGGAGACCTTTGGAAAGATGAAGACTCTCTCCTTTGACCTGACGCCAGGTCAAAATCATCTAGTCTCTCATTATGAGGGTTTGCCTGATATGTCCATTGATAGACAAGGAAATACTCTCAATATTGAATTCGATAGTTCCCGCTACCAGTCGGCCGATATTATCAAGCAAACCTTATCTGATTTTGAGGTCCGTGATTTGAAGATGGTAGATACGGATATTGAAGATATTATCCGTCGCTTCTATCGAAAGGAGCTCTAAGATGGTCAAATTGTGGAGACGTTATAAACCCTTTATCAATGCAGGGATTCAGGAGTTGATTAGCTATCGAGTCAACTTTATTCTTTATCGGATTGGCGATGTCATGGGTGCTTTTGTGGCTTTTTATCTATGGAAGGCTGTCTTTGATTCCTCCCAGGAGACTTTGATTCAGGGCTTCAGTATGGCGGATATCACCCTCTACATCATCATGAGTTTTGTGACTAATCTTCTGACTAGGTCGGATTCTTCCTTTATGATTGGTGATGAGGTCAAGGATGGTTCCATTATCATGCGCTTGTTGCGACCAGTGCATTTTGCGGCTTCTTACCTCTTTACGGAGCTTGGTTCCAAGTGGTTGATTTTTATCTCTGTTGGACTGCCATTTTTAAGTGTCATTGTTTTGATGAAAATCTTATCTGGGCAAGGGATTGTAGAAGTGCTGGGACTAACTACCCTTTATCTTTTTAGCTTAACGCTGGCCTATCTGATTAACTTTTTCTTTAATATCTGCTTTGGATTTTCAGCCTTTGTATTTAAAAATCTTTGGGGTTCCAACCTACTTAAGACTTCCATAGTGGCCTTTATGTCTGGGAGTTTGATTCCCTTGGCTTTCTTTCCAAAGGTCATTTCAGATATTCTGTCCTTCTTACCTTTCTCATCCTTAATTTACACTCCGGTCATGATTATTGTTGGGAAATACGATGCTAGTCAGATTCTTCAAGCACTTTTGCTTCAGCTTTTCTGGCTTATAGTGATGGTGGGCTTGTCTCAGTTGATTTGGAAACGAGTCCAGTCATTTATCACCATTCAGGGAGGTTAGTATGAAAAAATATCAACGCATGCATCTGATTTTTATCAGACAGTACATCAAGCAAATCATGGAATACAAGGTAGATTTTGTGGTTGGTGTGTTGGGAGTCTTTCTGACTCAAGGCCTGAACCTCTTGTTTCTCAATGTCATCTTTCAACACATTCCCTCCCTAGAAGGTTGGACTTTTCAAGAAATTGCCTTTATCTATGGATTTTCCTTAATTCCAAAGGGACTAGATCATCTCTTTTTTGACAATCTCTGGGCTTTAGGTCAACGACTAGTTCGAAAAGGGGAGTTTGACAAGTATCTGACTCGTCCTATCAATCCTCTCTTTCACATCCTCGTTGAGACCTTTCAGATTGATGCCTTGGGTGAACTCTTGGTCGGTGGCATTCTATTAGGAACAACAGTAACTAGCATCTCTTGGACTCTTCCAAAATTCCTGATTTTTCTAGTCTGTATTCCTTTTGCGACCTTGATTTACACTTCTTTAAAAATCGCTACAGCCAGCATCGCTTTTTGGACCAAGCAGTCAGGTGCCATGATTTACATTTTCTATATGTTTAATGATTTTGCCAAGTATCCTATTTCTATTTACAATTCGCTCCTTCGTTGGTTAATTAGCTTTATTGTACCTTTCGCCTTTACGGCCTACTATCCTGCCAGCTATTTCTTGCAGGACAAGGATGGACTCTTTAATATTGGTGGTTTGATTCTGATTTCCCTTGTTTTCTTTGTTATTTCCCTCAAACTTTGGGACAGGGGATTGGATGCCTACGAAAGTGCTGGTTCGTAAGAGGTAAAGTAAGACTAAAATCAAGAAAGGAACTTATGATGTTTGTAATTAAAGAAGTCAAGGGTGAAGATCAAAAAATGGCAGTTGTCGCTGAGATTTTAAGGGATTTGCCAGAATGGTTTGGAATACCAGAAAGTACGCGAGCCTACATCGAAGGAGCCAAGGACTTGCAAGTGTGGGCCACCTATCAGGAGGATGATTTGCTTGGCTTTGTAAGCTTGTCCTATTCTAGTGAAGATTGTGCAGAGATTGATTGTCTCGGTGTAAAAAAAGCTCATCAAGGCAGGGGGATTGGAAGTCAGTTGCTTGCTACTTTGGAAAGTGAAGCCTGCAAAAAAGTCGACTATTTACAGGTAAAAACAGTGGCAGAAGGTTCTAATAAGAACTACGATCGAACCAATGTCTTTTATCGTAGTGTTGGATTTAAAAAGTTAGAGATTTTTCCATCTTTATGGGATCCGCAGAATCCATGTCAGATTCTGATAAAAAAGATCAACTAAAAGTGCTTGACATCCGCTATCAGAGTGCTATACTAAGAAGGTAATCGCCGATTTAGCTCAGTTGGTAGAGCAACGCACTCGTAACGCGTAGGTCACAGGTTCGATCCCTGCAATCGGCATAGAAAAAACTGCTTTGAAGGAGCGAGACGACGAATGATGTTAGTCACATATTCGTTCTGTCTCGTTTCTTTTTTTGACCGCATAGGCACCATTTTTGACCGCTTAGTCAAAAGTCCTTGTCGCCGATGGGGCTCTCTGCTATCATAGAATCATCAAAGGAAGAAATACTTCCGAATAATCAAAATGAGGTATATGATGAAAAAATTACTTGGACTTGCATTGATTCTTGCTGCTCTTGCGGTTGTCACAATGGGAATGGTTGGTTTTCCAAAGCTCGATGTGAATATCTGGCCCCTATTCCCCGTTCTCTTATTTGCTTTCTTTACTCTTGAAAATCTCTTGAAAAAAGATTATAAGGCAAGTGTTATCTGTGCCTTGATCGCGCTGACGATCGCAAATGCGATTTACGATCTCTTGCCGGTCTCAAATGGCTTAGTGATCACAGCGGGTGTCCTTGCTTGTGTGGGTCTTAGTTTTCTTTTACCGGATAAGGAAAGCAACAAATAAAGAAAGAGAGTGGGACAGAAATCGGTCATTCGTTAGAATTCGATTTCGTCGTCCCACCTCCGCACAGTTGAGTAGGGCTATAAAAGCTGATGAAATCAGCGTAGTAGAGCCCACTCAACCACTGCGTCTTGCTCGACAATCCAAAGACAATTGAGAGGCTAGGACTTTTGTCCCAGCCTCTTTACTTCTCAAAAACTACCTCTTGATGGGCAAAACGTGCCACTTACTGAAAAGCCCTTGTTTTGTTTTCAACAGCTGTTATAATGGTACTATCAAAACGTTGGGAAAGGAGTTTTATGAAAGTTAGAATCGAATTGGATCCATCAATGGATGAGCCTGAGATCTTGATTCGAGCTCCGCGCTTGACCCCGGAGTTGACCCAGCTGCAAGAGAGAATCCTCGAACAAAAGGTTGCTCCTTTAGCCTTCTACAAGGACCGAAGTGAGTATTTTCTGGATGTAGCATCGATCCTCTTTTTTGAGACGGACGGGGAGAAGATTTTTGGACACACCAAGGATGAGGCCTATGAGGTCAAGCAGAAACTCTATGAGTTGGAGGAGCTGCTTCCCATCGCCTTTTGTCGGATATCCAAATCCACCATTGTCAACGCCAAGCAGATCTACTCTCTGGAAAAGTCTTTTTCAGGAACCAGCACGGTCAATTTCTACCAGACCCATAAGCAGGTTCACGTATCTAGACGCTACTATCAACTCTTAAAAGAACGACTAAATGAAATGAGGTAATATCATGAGAAAAAAATTAATTGGAGTATTCTTAATCCTTTTAGCAGCTTTAATCCTTTTACAAGGCTATTTTGTAAAATGGGACATTAGCATCTGGACCTTAGCTTGGGTTACCTTGCTTGCAGTCCTATCCCTCTCTAGTTTCTTAAAACGCCATTTTGGTTGGGGCTTCATCTATGGACTTTTAGCCCTCTTTTGTCTCAATGGGCAATACCATTTCCTCCCAGTTTCAAATTCAGTTGTCATCCTTTCCTCAATTCTCGCTGTGATTGGGCTCAACATTTTGTTTAAACCCTCTAAGAAAACAAAAGCCCGCCTAGCTTCCTATTCTGCTGGGTCCATGAGTAAGTCGGATGGCAATGACATCGATGTCACTTTTTCAACAGTGACAAAATATCTCAATGACCAACACTTTACCCGCGGAAGTGCAGATGTGAGTATGGGAGAAGCATCGGTTTATTTTGACAATTGCCGCATCGAGGGTCCATCTGCTCAGTTTGTTGTCGATGTTTCCCTTGGAAGTTTGAGTCTCTATGTACCAAGTGATTGGCGTGTCCATGTAAATGTGGATAATTCCCTCTCAGCGATCCAACATCAGGAAAATCCGAGTGCTCTGACAAGCAAGGATTTCTATATTACGGGTGATGTTTCCTTAGGAAATCTGGAAATTATCTATGTCGGAGCGAATTCGTTTTCTTAAGTTGGAAATGAAAAACTTTGGCCAAAAGCTTGCCAAGAGAGATTTTTTTTGGTAATATAGTACGGTATGTGGTGCTAGCACATCCGTTATATTAGATCTAATAGGAGGAAACACAGAAATGGCTAAAGTATGTTATTTCACAGGTCGTAAGACTGTATCAGGTAACAACCGTTCACACGCTATGAACCAAACAAAACGTGCCGTAAAACCAAACCTTCAAAAAGTAACTGTCCTTATCGATGGTAAACCTAAAAAAGTTTGGGCTTCAGCTCGTGCATTGAAATCTGGTAAAGTAGAACGCGTTTAATAAAGAATATAGAACCTCATAGAGGTTCTTTTCTTTTTCTCTAGATACAGCTGTCACAGCGGGAGAAGAATAATCCCTACCCTTTTACAGCTGATCTCTTTTATGGTAAAATAGAATATAAAATACTTTTGAGGTAGAAATTATGACAGTAAAAATCAATACAAAGGACGGTCAAATTGAATTGACTGATGAGGTTATCGCAACTGTTGTAGGCGGTGCCGCTACTGAGATCTTCGGTGTGGTTGGAATGGCCAGCAAAAATGCGATCAAAGATAATTTCCAAGCCCTCCTAGGGAAAGAAAACTTCTCTAAAGGTGTTGTTGTCAAAACAACGGAAGCAGGAACTATCGCAGTTGATGTTTACACTGTTTTGAGCTATGGAACAAAGATTAGCGAAGTCTCAAAAAATATTCAAGAACGTGTGAAATTTAGTTTGGAAAATCAACTTGGAATCACTACGGATACTGTGAATGTCTATATTCAAAATATCAAGATTGTGGGAGAATAATCGTGGCTAATATTACTACAAGTTTATTTCAAGAAATGGTTCAAGCGGGGGCTACGCGCTTAAATAAACAAGCGGAATATGTAAACTCTTTGAACGTCTTTCCTGTACCAGATGGAGATACAGGGACTAATATGGGAATGACCATCGAAAATGGGGCCAAAGAAGTATCTGACCGTTCTGCATCAACTGTTGGAGAAGCAGCAGGGATCTTCGCTAAAGGTCTCTTGATGGGTGCGCGTGGGAACTCAGGAGTCATCACTTCTCAATTGTTCCGCGGATTTTCTCAAAGTGTCAAAGACAAAGAAGAATTGGATGGAGCAGCGCTTGCGGCAGCCTTCCAGTCTGGGGTAGAAGTCGCTTATAAAGCCGTTATGAAGCCGGTTGAAGGAACCATTTTGACGGTTTCTCGTGGGGCAGCCATCGGGGCTAAGAAAAAAGCAGAATCTACCAACGATGCAGTGGAAGTTATGCGTGCAGCTCTTGAAGGAGCTAAAACTGCTCTTGCGAAGACTCCAGATATGTTGCCAGTCTTGAAAGAAGTTGGCGTGGTAGACTCTGGTGGTCAAGGTTTGGTCTTCATCTATGAAGGATTCTTGTCAGCTTTGACAGGTGAATTCATCGCTTCTGAAGAGTTCCAAGCAACACCTGCAACCATGTCAGAAATGATCAATGCAGAACACCACAAGTCAGTTGCTGGCCATGTGGCTACTGAAGACATCAAGTTTGGTTACTGTACAGAAATCATGGTCGCTTTGAAACAAGGTCCAACCTATGTCAAAGACTTCGATTATGATGAATTCCGTAACTATTTGAACAACCTTGGGGATTCCCTATTGGTGGTGAATGACGATGAGATTGTCAAAGTTCACGTCCATACAGAAGATCCAGGTCTTGTCATGCAAGAAGGTCTTAAGTACGGAAGCTTGGTCAAGGTGAAAGTCGACAACATGCGTAACCAACACGAAGCGCAAGTTGAAAAAGAAGAACGTCAAGCCAAACCAGTTGAAGAAAAAGAATATGCCATCATCGCAGTTGTAGCGGGTGATGGATTGGCTGATATCTTTAAAGCGCAAGGAGTTGATTACATTATCTCTGGTGGTCAAACCATGAACCCATCAACTGAAGACTTTGTCAAAGCAGTTGAAGAGTTGAATGCGCGCAACATTATTATCTTGCCAAACAACAAAAATATCTTGATGGCTGCTCAATCTGCAGCAGAAGTGATTGATCAACCTGCAGCAGTTGTTGAGACCAAGACCATCCCTCAAGGATTGACTAGTCTTCTTGCTTTTGATGAAAGCAAGTCGATCGAAGAAAACTACGAACGCATGAGCGCTTCATTGAGCGATGTTGTGTCTGGTAGTGTGACGACAGCAGTTCGCGATACCACTATTGATGGGCTTGAAATCCATGAAAATGATAATCTTGGAATGGTCGATGGCAAAATCGTTGTTTCAAATCCAGATATGCTGGAAACCTTGGAAGAAACATTCGCTCATATGTTGGATGAAGACAGTGAAATTGTGACCATCTATGTCGGTGAAGACGGCAGTGAGGAGTTGGCAAACGAATTAGCCCAAGCCCTTGCTGAGAAGTATGAGGATGTAGAAGTGGAAATCCACCAAGGTGGCCAACCAGTCTACCCATACTTGTTTAGTGTAGAATAATTGAACAGAAGGTTCCTTTCGGAACCTTTTTTGTATATAGAAAAATGAGGAGATTCCCTATGAAATCAGCGTGATTCAGAGGGATTGAGACTGAAGTGAACCCTCCACTGAGGCTTTATTCGTGAGAAAAAGGAGTTTCTGCAAAAAGTCTCACATTCATCAGATTTTTATTCAAATGGAAAAGCTTGAAATGAGGGGGAAATGGTTTGAGCAGTGGAGTTTTTAGACAAGAAAGACGCGATATGTTATACTGGTATCAGTATGTGAAAGGAGAGTTATAAAAATGAAGAAATTTTTTGTAACCCTTGGGCTAGCCATTTTGGTATTGACTGGTTGTTCGCAATCCCAAACGAAGAAAACTACAACCGCTAGCTCATCTAGCAGTTCCTCTGTTAAAAAAGAAGTAAAAAATGAAGAAAAAACCACAACCTTAGTAGGAGATATCAATGGAACAAAACACCGGGATATCATCAAGTCTAAGGGAGATAAGGTTGAAAACCTTCGCATCGAAGTGACGGCCGATCTGCCCCAACAACTTGGGACCATCGCAGCAGAGAAGTCACCTGAAGAGCTCACAGCAGCCATTCAAGCTTTGCTGGAGCAAAATGAAGACTATAAGAAGCTAAAAACCGTTCCCGGTTTTAGTTTGGAATACACAGTCACCCCAGAGAAAAAATTGCTCTCAACCAGTGTGATTGACCTCAACCAAATTGACGCCAAGTCTCTTGAAGAAATTTCTTACTTCAAAGATGCTGGTCTCAATGATTTGAAAAACATGAAGGCAGATGCCTTGGTGAAGGCCTTGAAACTGCATGGCATGAAAGAAGAAGGTCAGTAAGAAGAATAGAAAAAGTCGAGTGAAGTCACTTGGCTTTTTTTAGTGACTTTTGTCATGTGAGCGAGTGACAAAATTATCTAGTGGCTGTTATTTTCTTTCGCTATAATATAGTCAGAAAGTAAGAGGTAAGGAAAAATGAAACAATGGTTCTATAAAGTGTTTACGTTAACAGTGGTGGGGATGGTCGTCTATTTGATCTTTTCAAAGGATGATAGTCTCTATTACCATTTTCCTTGGGAATTATTTGCTGGGATTGGCATCATGAGCTGGGCGGTTCAAGAAGGATTGAAAATGATCAAGGCTGTTAAAAAGGAGATGGAGCAATGAAAAAGAAGTTTGAAATTGGATTGGTAGCTGTTTTGTGTTTGCTCCTTTGGGCAACTGAGATGATGACGGGCTGGTTTTCTGCCTATTTTCCTAGCTGGTTTTTCCAAACAGTTTGGGGAGTGACCTTGGTCGTCTTTGTCATCATTCCAGCTAGCCAAGCCTGCTTGAAAGGAGAGTATCATGAGCGTCATTAGAGTAGAGAACTTGAAAAAAAGCATCAAAGGAAAAGTCATTTTAGAAGATCTTTCTTTTGCGGTTGAACGGGGGGATTGTCTGGCCTTAATCGGGCCAAACGGAGCTGGGAAAACAACCTTGATGAACTGTCTTCTGGGAGATATGAAAGTGACTTCTGGAATCATTGAAGTAGAGGGGAAGGCTCCTGGTCATCCTCGATTAAAGGCTAGTGTCTCCTATCTCCCTCAAGAGAATGCCATCGTTCAAAAGTTAACCGTGCAGGAACTGATCAGTTTCTTTCGCTCCATTTATCCCAACCCTTTAACGGTCAATGACATCGATGATTTATTGCGTTTTACTCCAGAACAAAAAAAGCAATTAGCCAGTAAGCTGTCTGGTGGGCAAAAGCGTCTTTTATCCTTTGTGTTGACCTTGATTGGTCGTCCCAGTCTTCTGTTTCTGGATGAGCCAACTGCTGGAATGGATACATCCACTCGCCAACGCTTTTGGGAAATCGTCGGGCATTTAAAGGAAGAGGGTGTGACTATTGTCTATTCTTCCCATTACATCGAGGAAGTAGAGCATACAGCTGATCGGATCCTAGTCTTACACCAGGGCCATTTGCTTCGGGATACGACACCTCTCGCTATGAGAAGCGAAGAGGTAGAAAAACATTTCACCTTGCCTTTGCGCTACCAAGCTCTAGTAGCAGAGATGGAAGGTATTGGTGAAGTAATCATTAAACCCGATGCTCTTCAGGTTGTGACACGTGATGCCAATCGTTTGTGGACTCGCTTGCAAGAAGAAGGATGTTCGATCCAAGAGATCGAGGTAACCAATAGAAGTTTATTGGATTCTATTTTTGAAAATACAAAGGAAGTAGGTAGAGAAGATGAAACGCATGAAAGCTCTCGGCGTGGTTGAGTGGCATTTGACTAGACGCCAAGCTATTTATTACTTGTTATCAATTGGGATGCCCACGGCCTTTTATCTCTTCTTTTCAGGGATGTACCAGGACACGCCAGGGGCACCCGCTCACTTTATGAGGGATTATCTTTTGTCCATGACGGCTTTTTCCATGATGTCTACGGCTATCTTTTCTTTTCCAACCGTTCTTGAAACCGATCGACTCAATAATTGGCAAAAAGTTTTGCGCCATAGCCCCGTATCTATGGTAGAATATTATCTAATAAAGGTTGTGGGTCTCTTTGTCGATTTTCTCCTATCGATTGGAGTTGTCTTTACCGTGGGCCATGTGGTGCGGCATGTGAATATGTCCTTGCAGGATTGGGTCTTGTCGGCCTTTATTCTCATCCTAGGAAGCCTAGCGTTTGTGGCTCTCGGTCTGGTCTTGACCCTGCTTCCTTCTAGTCAATTGATGTCTGTTGTAGGTAATCTCCTTTACATGGGACTGGCTGTCATGGGTGGCCTTTGGATGCCCATTAGCCTCTTTCCAGAATGGATGCAAGCCATCGGCAAATGCCTTCCAACCTATCAATTGATGGAACTGATTAAGACCTTTTTAAACAAGGGGCAGATCAATGTCTTTGCGAGTGTCTATTTAACCTTGTTTACCCTGGTCTTGTTTGCCCTTGTTATCATCTATCGTCGTCATTCTGAGGTTCGTGCATGATTGAAAAACTCAAGCGTATTCATTATATGTTTTACGCTAGCCTAGTCTTTATGGGATTCCCATTTATCTCTATTTTATTGGGTGAGGTTCCCTACTGGCACTTCTTTTTAGCCCTCTTGTTTATTGCTTCCTATCTAGGAATCTTGATTACTGAAAACAAGAAGCTGATCTGGATTTGTTGGCTGTACCTCCTAGCCTATGTAGCAGGAAATACTCTTTTTATTAACGCCAACTATTTTTGGTTTTATTTCTTCATCAGTAACCTGTTAGTCTATCACTTTGAGATTAGCGATTTTCGCTCTCCTTATCTTTGGACAGTTTTTCTATCGCAATTCCTACTTTTTGGAGTTATCTTTTTCAGACAGAATGCGATGGAGTATGAATGGGTATTTTTAATCATCATTTTCTTCTTTACCCATGCCATGACCTACGGCATGATCCGGATTCGGATGATGGAAGAGTTGAAAGCTGACCATGCCAAGCAAAATGCCCAAATCAATCTTTTGCTGGCAGAAAACGAGCGCCATCGGATTGGCCGTGATCTGCATGACAGTCTAGGACACACCTTTGCCATGCTCAGTGTCAAGGCGGACCTAGCTGATCAATTCTTAGCATTGGGTCAGATTGAGAAGGCCCAGGAGCAGGTGCAAGAGATTCAAGCCATCAGTCAAGAGTCCATGCACCAAGTCCGAGAGATTATCGAGAACTTGAAGCAGCGAACCCTGGCAAGAGAGCTAGAAACCGTCAAGCAAATGCTAGAAGTGGCTCAAATCAAAGTGGAGATTCAAAACGAGCTTGATACTGCTAGCATCTCGCCGATCCTAGAATCTGCTCTGGCTATGGTATCTCTGGAATTAGCTACCAATATGATCAAACATGCCAAAGCGGCGCAAGCTCTTCTCTCTTATCGCTCCACCGAGACAGGTGTGGAAATGGTCGCAGAAGATAATGGCATCGGCTTTGCCACAGTCTCCGATAAAGACCTGCACTCGATTCGCGAACGGATTGCCTTGTTGGGAGGAGAGCTGGAGATCAGTCATCAACACAAGCCGACCCGGATAGAAATACGGATCCCTTATCAAGAAAGGAAATAAGATGCGCTTATTAGTTGCTGAAGACCAAAGTATGTTACGCGATGCGCTCTGCCAGCTCTTGCTCCTACAAGAGGATGTGGAAGATGTCTTGCAGGCTGGCGATGGGCAAGAGGCCATTCGTTTACTCGAAACACATCCAGTCGATATTGCGATTTTAGATATCGAAATGCCCATCAAAACTGGGTTAGAAGTGTTGGAATGGGCTAAAAGTCAACAACCCCAGCTCAAGGTCGTCATCGTTACCACCTTTAAGCGACCGGGCTATTTTGAGCGGGCCCTCAAGGCTGGAGTCGATGCCTATGTCTTAAAAGAACGCCGCATTACGGATTTGATGGCCACTCTGCATACCGTTTTAGCAGGGCAAAAAGAATATTCGCCTGAATTAATGGAAGGGATTTTGACCCATCCCAATCCTCTAAGCCCTCAAGAAAAGGCAGTTTTAAAAGAAGTCGCAAAAGGGGCTTCTAACCAAGAAATTGCTGATCGCTTATTTCTCTCAAACGGGACCATCCGTAATTATATGTCAGCCATTCTGACCAAGTTGGATGCGGAAAACCGGACCGAGGCAGCAAAGATCGCTCAAGAAAAGGGTTGGTTATAAGGAAGAAAAGTTTCTAGGAGTTCCTAGAGACTTTTTTCTGATAGACCTAGCATTTTTAGAACAACTCTCATTCTTCGGATTTGGATAGAAAATTCAGAAAATTTACTATTTTTCCTTGAAATATTTTCTAAAAATGGTATGATAGTAGCATGCTAATTTGATATACAAAGTACTGGAAAGGAGAGACATGGAGAAAATTACCTTAGAAACTGCAAAAACCGGTTCAGAGCTCGTTCTTGAAACCCTGCGTGATTTCGGCATTGACACGATTTTTGGTTATCCTGGTGGAGCGGTTTTGCCTTTATACGATGCCATCTATAGCTTTGAGGGTATCCAGCATATCTTGGGTCGTCATGAACAAGGATGCTTGCATGAGGCTGAAGGCTACGCCAAATCAACTGGAAAGCTGGGTGTCGCAGTCGTCACTAGTGGACCGGGGGCGACCAATGCCATTACAGGGATTGCAGATGCCATGAGCGATAGCGTTCCCTTATTAGTCTTCACTGGTCAAGTCAATCGTGCTGGGATCGGGAAAGACGCCTTCCAAGAAGCAGATATTGTGGGAATTACCATGCCCATCACCAAGTACAACTATCAAGTACGTGAGACGGCAGATATTCCGCGAATTATCACAGAAGCTGTCCATATTGCGACGACCGGCCGTCCTGGCCCTGTGGTAATTGACCTTCCAAAGGATGTGTCTGCTTTAGAGACAGATTTCATCTATGAACCAAGTGTGAAGCTTCCAAGCTACCAGCCTACCATTGAACCCAATGAATTGCAGATCAAAAAGATTTTGAAGCAATTGAGTAAGGCTAAAAAACCAGTTCTTCTTGCTGGTGGTGGGGTGAGTTACGCTGGAGCTGCAAAAGAGTTGATTGCTCTAGCAGAGCGCTATCAGATTCCAGTAGTGACTAGTCTTTTAGGTCAAGGAACGATTGCGACCAGTCATCCTCTTTTCCTAGGGATGGGAGGGATGCATGGATCCTTCGCGGCCAATATCGCTATGACAGAGACGGATTTCATGATCAGTGTTGGTTGTCGATTTGATGACCGTTTGACAGGGAATCCAAAGACTTTCGCTAAAAATGCTAAGGTTGCCCATATCGACATTGATCCTGCAGAGATTGGGAAGATCATTGCTGTAGACATTCCTGTGGTTGGCGATGCGAAGAAGGCCTTGCAGCAGTTGCTAGCAGAGCCGACGGTTCATAACAATACAGAAAAATGGATCGAAAAGGTGACCCAAGATAAGAACCGGGTTCGTTCATACGACAAGAAGGAACGGGTTGTACAGCCACAAGCTGTGATTGAACGCATTGGAGAGTTGACCAAGGGGGACGCTATTGTCGTCACAGACGTTGGACAACACCAAATGTGGGCTGCTCAATACTATCCTTACCAAAATGAGCGCCAATTGGTAACATCTGGTGGTCTAGGAACGATGGGATTCGGTGTTCCTGCAGCTATCGGAGCGAAAATTGCCAATCCAGATAAAGAAGTTGTTCTCTTTGTCGGAGATGGTGGTTTCCAAATGACCAACCAAGAATTGGCGATCTTAAATATTTATAAGGTTCCGATCAAGGTCGTTATGCTCAACAACCACTCGCTTGGGATGGTCCGTCAATGGCAAGAAGCCTTCTATGATGGTCGGACGTCAGAGTCAGTCTTTGATAGCCTTCCGGATTTCCAATTGATGGCGCAAGCTTACGGGATCAAGAATTATAAATTTGATAATCCTGAAACCCTGGAGAAGGATTTGGAAGTCATCACAGAAGATGTACCAATGTTCATCGAAGTAGACATTTCTCGGAAAGAGCATGTGTTGCCGATGGTACCAGCTGGTAAGAGTAATCATGAGATGTTGGGGGTGAAGTTTAATGCGTAGAATGTTAACAGCCAAACTTCAAAACCGATCAGGTGTTCTGAACCGCTTTACTGGAGTCTTGTCGAGACGTCAAGTCAATATCGAAAGTATCTCTGTTGGCGCAACAGAAAACCCTAATGTATCGCGGATTACCATTATCATTGATGTTGCTTCGCATGATGAAGTAGAGCAAATCATCAAACAGCTCAACCGCCAGATTGATGTGATTCGCATTCGTGATATCACTGACAAACCACACTTGGAGCGCGAAGTGATCCTGGTGAAAGTTTCTGCACCAGCTGAGAAGCGGGCAGAAATATTGGCCATTATCCAACCTTTCCGTGCGACCGTGGTCGATGTAGCTCCAAGCTCTATCACCGTTCAAATGACGGGAAATGCAGAAAAGAGCGAAGCCCTCATTCGTGTTATTCGACCTTATGGGATTAAAAACATTGCCCGCACCGGTGCAACCGGATTTACTCGAGATTAATTCTCACCTTAACATTGTCAACTCCGCCTTAAAAAGGCAAATAATAAAATAGAAAAGAGATTTTACTTATGGCAGTTCAAATGGAATACGAAAAAGACGTTAAAGTTGCAGCATTAAACGGTAAGAAAATTGCTGTGATCGGTTATGGTTCACAAGGACATGCGCATGCACAAAACTTGCGTGACTCAGGTCATGATGTCATCATCGGTGTACGTCCAGGTAAATCATTCGATAAAGCAAAAGAAGATGGTTTTGATACCTATACAGTAGCAGAAGCGACTAAATTGGCAGACGTGATCATGATTTTGGCTCCGGATGAAATCCAACAAGAATTGTACGAAACAGAAATTGCGCCAAATCTTGAAGCGGGTAATGCTGTTGGTTTTGCACACGGATTCAATATCCACTTTGAATTCATCAAAGTTCCAGCGGATGTCGATGTCTTTATGTGTGCACCGAAAGGACCAGGTCACTTGGTTCGTCGTACTTATACTGAAGGATTTGGTGTACCAGCACTTTACGCAGTCTATCAAGATGCTACAGGTAATGCGAAAGATATCGCTATGGACTGGTGTAAAGGTGTTGGTGCGGCACGCGTTGGTCTTCTTGAAACAACCTACAAAGAAGAAACGGAAGAAGATTTGTTCGGAGAACAAGCTGTACTTTGTGGTGGTTTGACTGCCCTTATCGAAGCTGGTTTTGAAGTATTGACTGAAGCCGGTTATGCTCCAGAATTGGCATACTTTGAAGTTCTTCACGAAATGAAATTGATTGTGGACTTGATCTACGAAGGTGGCTTCAAGAAAATGCGTCAATCAATCTCTAACACTGCTGAATACGGTGACTATGTATCAGGCCCACGTGTAATCACTGAACAAGTGAAAGAAAATATGAAAGCTGTTCTTGCTGATATTCAAAATGGTAACTTCGCTAACGACTTTGTTAACGACTACAAAGCTGGACGTCCAAAATTAACTGCTTACCGTGAACAAGCTGCTAACCTTGAAATTGAAAAAGTTGGTGCTGAATTGCGTAAAGCAATGCCATTCGTTGGTCAAAACGACGACGACGCATTCAAAATCTACAACTAATTGTCTGTAGAAGACTAAGCAAGTTGGGACACCCTGGCTTGCTTTTTTGATCAATACACAAGAGGTATGAAATGATAACAGCAAAAGATGTGGCTAAGGCCCATAAAATATTAAGAGGAGTCGTTGTTAATACGCCTCTTGAATACGACCACTATTTATCTGAAAAATATGGGGCAAAGATTTATTTGAAAAAAGAAAACGCCCAACGTGTTCGTTCGTTCAAGATTCGTGGAGCGTATTTTGCAATTTCTCAACTCTCAAAAGAAGAGCGTGAGCGTGGGGTAGTGTGTGCATCTGCGGGAAACCACGCGCAAGGAGTTGCTTATACTTGTAATGAAATGAAGATTCCAGCGACCATCTTCATGCCGATTACAACACCGCAACAAAAGATCGGCCAAGTCCGCTTCTTTGGTGGGGATTATGTAACGATTAAGTTGGTCGGGGATACCTTTGATGCGTCAGCGAAGGCGGCCCAAGAATTTACTCTTGCAGAAAAACGGACCTTTATTGACCCGTTTGATGATCCACACGTACAGGCTGGCCAAGGGACAGTAGCCTATGAAATTCTTGAGGAAGCTCGAAAAGAATCGATTGCCTTTGATGCTGTCCTTGTCCCTGTCGGTGGAGGAGGCCTCATTTCAGGTGTTTCTACTTATATCAAAGAAACGGATCCTCGGATTGAAGTCATTGGGGTAGAGGCCGAAGGAGCGCGCTCCATGAAGGCTGCTTTTGAAGCAGGTGGTCCCGTCAAATTGCCAGAAATCGATAAGTTTGCAGACGGGATTGCTGTGCAAAAAGTGGGACAATTGACTTATGAAGTGACCCGTCAACATGT
Organism: Streptococcus caecimuris; assembly: GCF_943193075.1. NCBI lineage: Bacteria > Bacillati > Bacillota > Bacilli > Lactobacillales > Streptococcaceae > Streptococcus > Streptococcus caecimuris. The sequence goes on from NZ_CALPCT010000019.1 coordinate 23,615, forward strand.
GGAAACTTTGGTTGCGGTCGATGAAGGCTTGATTTCAGAGACTTTGATTGATCTTTATTCCAAACAAGGGATCGTAGCTGAACCAGCAGGAGCGGCCAGTGTAGCATCCCTTGAAATCTTGCGCGAATACATCAAGGGGAAAACCATTTGTTGTATTATCTCAGGTGGGAATAATGATATCAACCGTATGCCTGAGATGGAAGAACGGGCTTTGATTTACGATGGAGTAAAACACTACTTTATCGTCAACTTCCCACAACGTCCGGGAGCTCTTCGCGAATTTGTAAATGATATCCTAGGACCAAATGATGATATCACGCGTTTTGAATACATCAAGCGTGCTAGTAAGGGAACAGGCCCTGTCTTGATTGGGGTTACTTTGGCCAATAAACATGACTATGCAGGCTTGGTTAACCGTATCGAGCGTTTTGATCCGTCTTTCATTAACTTGAACGGCAATGAAACTCTCTATAATATGCTGGTCTGAGTATCATGCAGAAATAATCGACTATTTAAGCAATATATTTTTATGGAATATATTGCTTTTTTATGAAGACTTGTGATATGATATGCGTAAATTAAAAGGAGGAACTTTTATGCCTGGATTTTTTATCTTTATTTTATTCTTGCTAATGGTTGCAGGATTCATTGTGATTAGCTCACTATATGTGGTCAAGCAACAATCAGTTGCCATCATCGAGCGTTTCGGACGTTATCAAAAAATTAGCGATAGTGGCATTCATATGCGAGCGCCTTTTGGCATCGATAAAATTGCCGCACGAGTTCAATTGCGCGTCTTGCAGAGTGAGATCGTGGTTGAAACAAAAACTCAGGATAACGTGTTCGTTACCATGAATGTGGCGACGCAATACCGAGTGAACGAAAGCAACGTAAAGGATGCCTACTACAAACTCATGCGTCCAGAATCACAGATTAAATCATACATTGAAGATGCTCTTCGTTCTTCTGTGCCTAAGTTGACCTTGGATGAATTATTTGAGAAAAAAGATGAAATCGCTCTTGAAGTTCAAAAACAAGTGGCAGAAGAAATGTCAACTTATGGATATATTATTGTTAAAACCTTGATCACCAAAGTTGAGCCAGATGCCGAAGTGAAACAATCCATGAACGAGATCAATGCAGCGCAAAGAAAACGCGTGGCAGCTCAGGAGTTGGCAGAAGCAGATAAGATCAAGATCGTTACTGCTGCCGAAGCAGAGGCGGAAAAAGACCGTTTGCACGGGGTTGGTATTGCCGAGCAACGGAAGGCCATTGTCGATGGATTGGCAGACTCTATTAAAGAGTTAAAAGGTGCGAATGTAGACTTGACCGAAGAACAAATCATGTCTATTCTCTTAACCAACCAGTACTTGGATACCCTAAATAATTTTGCAGATAAAGAAGGGAATAATACGATTTTCCTACCAGCAAACCCTGATGGCGTTGAAAACATTCGTACACAAATATTATCAGCCCTGAAAGCAAAGTAAACTTTTTATCATTTTTTAAAAAAGGTTCGTATTTTCAGCGATTTTAGTTGACAAAATGTGCAAAAAAATTTATATTAGTATTGGAAATAATAATATAGGAGAAAGATCATGGCTAAATCGAACTTTGAGAAAGTAGAATCAGTTGTTGGATGGGTACGTGATAAAAAAATTACAGGGTATCGTATCAGCAAAGAAACAAATGCCCGTGAAATGTCTATCATTGCCTTGGCTCAAGGACGTGCAAAAGTTAAGAACATCTCGTTTGAAACTGCACTTGGATTGATTGATTTTTATGACAAAAATCATCAAAAATTCGAAGATTAATTTGTTGTTCCAATTGAAAACCAGAGAGTTTGCTCTCTGGTTTTTTTCGATGCCTCAAAAGCAGAAGCGATACAAAAAACAGCTTGCTTCCATACTGGTAAGCAAACTGTTTCAAGAGATTAATGTAAGAAGCGTTGAAGGAATTCCTTGGTCCGTTCTTCTTTTGGATTGCTAAAGATTTCTTTTGGATCTCCTTGCTCAGCGATGACACCCTTGTCCATGAAGATGACCCGGCTAGAGACATCGCGGGCAAATTCCATTTCGTGGGTTACGACAATCATGGTGAGTCCTTCTTTTGCCAGGTCCTGCATGATTTTCAAGACTTCCCCAACCATTTCTGGGTCTAGGGCAGAAGTTGGTTCATCGAAGAGAATGGCATCAGGATCCATTGAGAGGGCGCGTGCGATAGCGACCCGTTGCTTTTGACCACCTGAAAGTTGTTTCGGACGGGCAGCCCAATATTGAGATCCCATACCGACTTTTTCAAGGTTTTCTTTGGCAACTTTCTCTGCAGTTTCACGATCGCGCTTGAGGACGGTCGTTTGTGCAACGATCGTATTTTCCAAGACGTTTAAATTTTCGAAGAGATTAAAGCTTTGGAAAACCATCCCTAATTTCTCGCGGTAGTGGGTAAGATCATACTCAGGATCAAGAACATTTTGTCCACGATAGAGAATCTCTCCAGCAGTAGGAGTCTCTAGAAGATTGATGGAGCGAAGGAAGGTTGATTTTCCACTACCAGAGCTCCCGATGATGGAGATCACCTCTCCTTTTTCAACGGTGAGCGAAATATCTTTCAAGACTTCATTTTGACCGTAAGATTTTTTTAAATGTTGGATTTCAAGAATTTTTTCTGCCATTATTTCACCTCTTTGACTTGCATTTGATTTGCACCTGTAGTATAAGTATCAGAATCTAAGCGACGTTCGATGTAGCGAAGGATTCGTGTGATAGTAAAGGTGAGAACGAAGTAAATCACAGCGATGATCGTAAAGGTTGGGAAGTATTGGTAGTTTTGAGTTGCGACCGTATTTCCTGTAAAGTACAGTTCAACTACAGAGATAACATTCAAAACAGATGTATCCTTGATGTTAATAACAAATTCATTCCCTGTTGCTGGCAAGATATTGCGAACAACCTGTGGAAGGACGACCTTGCGCATGGTTTGTCCATGGGTCATTCCTAGAGCAGTCGCTGCTTCAAACTGACCTGGATCCACTGCTAAGATCCCACCACGAACAATCTCACTCATATAAGCTCCGGTATTGATGGATACGATAAAGATGGCGGCCCAGGTACGATCCAAGGAAATGTTAAAGGCTTGGGCGGAACCGTAGAAAATGACCATGGATTGAACGATCATCGGAGTTCCACGGAAGATTTCAATGTAGACATTGAGGAACCAACCAAAGGCAGTTTGGCATCCAGCAAGGAATTTATTTTTAGCCTTCGGAGCTGTCCGGAAGACACCGATTAACAAACCGATAATCAACCCAGCGATAGTTCCAGTCATAGAGATTAAGAGGGTCATTCCAGTTCCCCGTAAGAACTGTGGGCCATTATCCTTTAAAATCTTCATCATTTGGCTAAAGAATGTCTGCTTATCATCACTAGCATCACTGGAAGCTGGTTGCTTCTTAATCATATCATCCATGAGTTTGACTTGGTCTTCAGACGAAATCTTAGCTAGTGCGGCATTGACTTGGTCAATTCTAGTGTCACCCTTCTTCATCCCGATAGCGATGGTCGCATCTTCTTCCCCAACTTCAAATCCTTTTTTGAATTGAATCATTTTAAATTTAGAATTAGCGGACTCGGCGGTTAGGGCTTCGGGACGTTCAGAAACATAGGCATCAATAACACCCGATTCTAAAGCTTGACGCATCTGGGCAAAATCACCCATCGCAGTTTCTTGTTTCACACCCTTGAGTTGGGAAATGAGAGAATAGAGGTAGACCCCTTGTTGAGAGGTGACCTTTGCATCCTTAAAGTCATCTAGACTAGTGGCGTTTGCATAATTTCCATCTTTACGAACGAGCATGACCGGTTCACTGGTATAGTAGCTCTTTGAGAAGGCGACCTCTTTTTTACGTTCAGCGGTTGGACTCATCCCAGCGATAATCATATCGATTTTACCAGAAGTGAGGGCTGGAATTAAACCGTTCCAAGATGTTTTTACGATCAGAGGTTTTTTACCTAACTCCTCAGCAACTTTTTTGGCGATTTGGACATCGTACCCATTGGCATATTGATTGGTACCGTCAATTTTAACAGCTCCATTTGCATCATCTTCTTGGGTCCAGTTGAAAGGAGCGTAGGCCGCTTCCATTCCGATTCGTAAATAGTCATCTGCATGAGCAACCTGTGTGATGCCTAGGCAAATGAAAAGCCCTGTTAAGAGCGCGAATAATGTTTTTTTCATTTTTTCTCCTCTTCCTTATTTTAACTTCTCTATTGTACAGTAAAATAGGCTGCATTTCAAACATGGTCCTCTTTTTATTTAAAAAATGCTATAATAATACAAAGGAGCGTGATCAAATGAAAAAGTATTTGTATGTTTTTTTCGCCTTTCTGGCCTGCCTTTTTGTCAGTCAGAATGTCCATGCATCTAGTCCATCTTATGATGTACTTTACTATGGTGGAACCTTGACCTTGGACACCTGGGACGACGCCACCTATGAGGAAGAACTGGTTTATTATTTCAAAGATTCTTATAGAGGGCAGTATGTTAGCCTAGGAACTGCGGGCAACATGCCACAAGGGTTTGCAATTGAGATACCGCCAAAGGTTGAGGTGGAAGGTCGTGATCTTCAAAGAGAACCCGAGATTACGAATCTAGGTGATGGCTACCGAGTGAAAATTTATAACAGTGGTGTAGCGACAGATACTGTCAAAATTAAAGTTACATGGAAATTAAAAAATCTCCTCTATTCACATAAGGATATCTTGGAGTTGAACTGGAAACCGATCACAGATGGTGATCAGAAGGTGGATGAAGTTCAGTTTCGTGTCATCCCTAAGTTTGCACCAGCTAATGCCCAATCGGAACTGTATATCCATACAGCCTTTATGGGACCGGATGTGACTGTAAAGAAAGAAGATGGAATCTATTCTGCCACCTTCTATAACCTTGGCAAAGGAAAGGCTGTGGAGTTGTATGGTTACTGGTTGAAGTCAGATCTAACTACTTTGTATGATTCTGGTCGAAATACAGGATTAACCAAATTGGATGAATTTCACAAGAACCAAGCTAAAATTGAACAGGAAAAATACTGGACACGCATGTTTTGGAACTGGATCTTGCCAGCCTTCATTATTGCACTCTGGCTTCTTGCTCTCTTGGGTCGCAACCGGTTCAAAAAAATGATTTGGCCTGGTGTGACCTATCCGACTGATACTCGTCTTTATGAGATTCCACAGGATATTGCACCGCTGATTATGAGTTCGGTTGTTTATTCAGCTGAATTAGACGAGGCCTCCCCAACCAATAAAGAGAAGGCAACTCCGCCGGTGTTTACATTTGAAAAAATGCTTCAAGCTACATTGCTGGATTTGATGGATCGTGGAGTGATTGTCTACGAGCAACAAGGAAATGAAGTCGTTTTGACCAGAAAGTCTCATGGACATGTGGATGATTTTGAACGCTCCTTTATGAATATGGCTTTTGGGGATCAAGTTTCCTGTCCTGTTAACCGTCTCTTTGAGAATTATGAATTTAGTGATGATGTATACAAACATGCCAAAAAAGCAGATCAAGATGCGATTCGTTCACTAGGAAGTAAGGCTCAGGCTCGTTTTGATACGGCTGTCAACCAAGTGGCCCGAGATGTTCATCGCAAGGTGGAAGATCTCCATTTGCCAAGCTACTATCGCCCTTTAGAGGCAAATGAAGAAGCACAAGCTAGACGAAGTCTCTTCTTTGGTTGGGCTGCTTGGTTTATCGCCCTTGGAGCAGAAATCTTTGCCATCTTTGGGATGGGTTGGTTCTCTGTTCCTTGTTTGATAGGGATCCTCATACTTTGGTTTATGCCAGTACGCTTCAATGGTGTCTTTAAGGCCTGCCTACGAGATGGGGTTGTCAATCTTGCGGGTGCTGAGCAACGCTATTACTGGGATAGTTTTGGTCGGATGTTGAAAGAGATTGCCCACCTCAACGATGCAGAGTTGCAGTCTCTGGTCCTATGGAATCGCTTATTGGTCTATGCGGCCTTGTATGGTGTAGCTGATCAGGTCACAAAGGTCATGAAGCTTCGGAATATTCATTTAGAAAATCAAGCCTTAAACGCCTTCGTTTACACCCCGTTCTATCATGATGTGACCCACTCAAGTCATGCCATGTCTACTTATGGATCGACAGCATCGACAGCTAGTCATTTCACAGTTTCCTCTGGTAGTGGAGGAGGTTTCTCTGGCGGAGGAGGCGGAGGAGGCTTTGGTGCCTTCTAAGTAGCGCTGAGAATGGTCTTGGTCGCTCTTTCCCTTCTAGTTTAGAAGGCCTAGTCCAGTCCATAGAATTATGATATAATAGAGCAAATGTAAGTTTAGGAGAAAAAGATGTTTCTGATCGAATTAATCAAGGCGGTTCTTTTTGGGATTGTCGAGGGGATTACAGAATGGTTACCGATCTCAAGTACAGGTCACTTGATTCTGTTACAGGATTTTGTGCAGTTTAAAAATCAAGATCCAGCCTTTATGGAGATGTTCAATGTCGTGATCCAATTGGGTGCGATTCTAGCAGTTGTGGTGATTTATTTTGATAAATTGTATCCCTTCAAACCTGGGAAATCTCCACTAGAAGTACGTCGAACTTGGCAATTATGGGCAAAAGTTGCGGTTGCAACCCTCCCGCTTGTCTTTGTTTTTAAATTAGATGATTGGTTTGAGGCGCATTTCCACAATTCGATTTCCGTTGCGATTATGTTGATCACCTACGGGATTGCCTTTATCTATCTGGAAAGACGGGAACAAGTTGAGCCAGCAGTAACGGAATTGCATAAGCTACCTTATCGAACAGCTCTTTATATCGGACTCTTCCAAGTTTTATCGCTATTTCCAGGAACAAGCCGTTCAGGTGCTACGATTGTAGGTGGCTTGATCAATGGTGTTAGCCGCCCAGTGGTGACAGAATTTACCTTTTATTTGGGGATTCCAGCCATGTTTGGGGCTAGCCTCTTAAAGGTTGGAAAATTCGCTCTTGGCGGACATTCACTAGCATTGGGGCAACTCTTTATTCTACTGGTAGCGATGGGAGTGGCCTTTGTGGTCAGCATGTACGCCATCCGCTTCTTGACAGATTATGTGAAAAATCATGATTTCACCGTCTTTGGGAAATACCGGATTGTTCTTGGTTCCATCTTGCTATTGTATGGTCTCTTCCGTATTATTTTCTAAGAGAACGGTTGAACTTGATCAAATTGTTTTCTGAGGTTGGAGACTTTTGTCCCGACCTCTTTTCTATGCATCCTTTTTTTGAATTCTATCCAATTTTTTAGTATAATAGTAAGACTAGAAGTATGAGGTTATGCTATGAAGATGAAGCAAATTAGTGATTCAACAATTAAGATCACGATCCAACTAGAAGACTTAGAAGAACGTGGGATGGAAATTGCTGATTTCCTTGTCCCACAAGAAAAAACAGAAGAATTTTTCTACGCCATTTTGGATGAGCTCGAAATGCCAGAAAGCTTTCTGGATAGCGGGATGCTGAGTTTTCGTGTGACGCCAAAACCAGATAAATTGGATGTTTTTGTTACCAAATCAAAAATTGACCAACAATTGGATTTTGAGGATTTGTCAGATCTTCCTGATATGGAAGAGTTGTCGCGCATGACGCCAGATGAATTTATCAAAACCTTGGAAAAAACAATCTCTGATAAGACAAAAGGGGATGCAGAAGCTATCCACCATTTGGAACAAGAAGAGTTGCGGGACAATCAAGAACAAGATCCGACACCTGAAGCACCAGTAAGTCAGTATATTTATTACATTTTGCGTTTTTCAAATATCCAGCAAGCAGTTGCCTTTTCAAAAACGGTCAGCTTTCCAGTGGATACCTCTGAATTATACAAAATGGGATCTGATTATTATTTAACTGTCTTGATCGATACAGAAGATCAACCAAATCAATATCCAACCTGGTTGCTTGCTATCATTCGGGAGTATGCGGATGATTCAGAAGTGACACGGGCCGTTCTGCAGGAACATGGTCATTTATTAATGGTGTCTGGTGCGATTGAGAATTTGAAGAAAGTTGCTAGCTTATGATGTCCTTTTCCTTGCAATTTGTTCTGGTGCTGATTGGAACTTTTATGATTGCCTTGGTATTGACGCCCTTGGTTCGCTTATTCTCCTTTAAGATTGATGCCGTAGATTATCCGAATGCGCGTCGGATCAATACCAAGCCCATGCCAAGCGCGGGTGGACTGTCTATTGTGATTGCTTTTTCAATTGCGACTCTTGTGTTTATTCCTATGCTGACATCCACCACCTCACCAATCAAAAGTTACCTATCCTATACTTTGCCGGTCGTGGGAGCAGGATGGATTATCGCTCTCACAGGCTTGATCGATGATGTAAAAGAGTTGTCTGCCAAGAAAAAGATGATTGGCATCCTGCTGGCGGCGAGTCTGGTCTGGTTTTTGACAGATTTTCGGCTGAATGATTTTAAGATTCCATTCGGTGGTCCCTTACTTCATTTTGAACCATGGCTATCGTACCTTTTGACGGTGATTTGGATTGTTTCTATTACCAATGCGGTCAATTTGATTGATGGATTAGATGGATTGGTGAGTGGGGTCTCTATTATTTCCTTGGTGACAATGGGGATTGTGTCCTATTTCTTTCTACCAGTACCCAATCTCTTTCTGACCATGACGATCTTTGTATTGGTTGCGTCCATCGCTGGTTTCTTTCCCTTTAACTACCATCCGGCCATTCTCTATTTGGGAGACACCGGTGCCTTGTTTATCGGATTCATGATTTCTGTTTTGTCCTTGCAAGGTTTGAAAAATGCGACAGCTGTTGCAGTAGTCACCCCAATGATTATCCTTGGTGTACCGATTACAGATACCTTTTTAGCCATTATCCGTCGGACCCTATCTGGTCAAAAATTCTATAAACCGGATCGCAATCACTTGCACCACCGACTTCTGTCTCTGGGCTTGACACATCGGGGAACTGTATTGGTGATCTATGGAATTTCGATGATTTTCTCCTTGATTTCTCTCTTGCTCAACATCTCGAGTCGCATTGGGGGCGTCCTACTTGTGATCGGGCTCTTGTTTGGAGTAGAGTTGTTAGCAGAATTGATTGGGGTTCTGGGGCCACATCATAGTCCTTTGTTAAATGTTCTGCGCTATATAGGGAATTCTTCCTATCGGGAGGAAGTTCGTCAAAAACGGAAAGAAAAAACTAAATAAGAATAGTTCTAATCAAAAGAAAAGCCATTTAGGCTTTTTTTTGATATACTTGAAAGGTAAAAAAATACTTTGTGATGAAGGAATCGATGCTTTGAGAACCTTCTAGACTTCAAAGTAAAAAGAAAGGGAATGCAATGTCGACATTAGAAATTAAAGACCTTCACGTTGAAATTGAAGGCAAAGAAATTTTAAAAGGTGTAAACCTGACCCTAAAAACTGGTGAGATCGCAGCCATCATGGGACCAAACGGAACAGGGAAATCTACTCTGTCAGCTGCCATTATGGGAAACCCAAATTATGAAGTAACCAAAGGGGAGATTCTCTTTGATGGTGTCAACATCTTGGAATTGGAAGTAGACGAACGTGCACGGATGGGCTTGTTCCTTGCCATGCAATACCCTTCAGAAATCCCAGGAATTACCAATGCAGAATTTTTACGTGCAGCCATGAATGCTGGTAAAGAAGAGGACGAGAAGATCTCTATTCGTGATTTCATCAAAAAATTGGATGAAAAGATGGAACTGCTCAACATGAAAGAAGAAATGGCAGAACGCTATTTGAACGAAGGCTTCTCAGGTGGTGAGAAAAAACGCAATGAAATCCTTCAATTGTTGATGTTGGAGCCAACATTTGCCCTTTTGGACGAAATTGACTCTGGTTTGGATATCGATGCTCTTAAGGTCGTATCTAAAGGGGTTAATGCAATGCGGGGTGAAGGTTTTGGAGCGATGATCATCACCCACTACCAACGTTTGTTGAACTATATTACTCCTGACGTCGTTCATGTGATGATGGAAGGTCGTGTCGTGCTTTCAGGTGGACCAGAATTGGCTGCACGCTTGGAACGTGAAGGATATGCCCAACTCGCAGAAGAACTCGGTTACGACTATAAAGAAGAACTATAACCTGATGACAAGTGATCTAATGTTGTCATAAAATCAAACAGATAGTATCTTTATTAGGAGAAAAAAATGAGTATTGAAAATATTACCCTCTTTTCGGAACTGCATGCTGAGCCAAGCTGGCTGCAAGATTTACGAAAAAAAGCTTTTGACAAGATCGATCAGTTAGAATTGCCAGCCATTGAACGTGTCAAATTCCACCGCTGGAATCTTGGAGATGGGACGATCACAGAAAGCGAGGCTTCTGCCAATGTTCCCGATTTTACAGACCTCGATTCAAACTTAAAATTGGTCCAAGTTGGAACTCAAACTGTATTTGAACAGGTGCCACAAGCCTTGGCAGACCAAGGAGTTCTTTTTACAGATTTCCATACTGCCCTAGAAGAAATTCCTCAGGTAGTGGAAGACTACTTTATGTCTTCGGTTAAATACGACGATGATAAACTAGCAGCATACCACACGGCTTATTTTAATAGTGGGGCTGTGCTATATGTTCCAGATAACGTCGAAATTTCAGAACCCATCGAAGGTATTTTCTACCAGGATAGCGACAGTGATGTACCTTTTAATAAGCACATTTTGATTATCGCAGGCAAAAACAGCAAGTTTAGCTATTTGGAACGCCTAGAATCAAAAGGTGAAGGCTCAGCAACAGCAACTGCGAATGTGACGGTTGAGGTGATCGCCCGCTCAGGTGCCCAAGTGAAATTTGCGGCGATTGACCGTCTGGGTGAAAATGTCACAGCTTACATCAGTCGACGTGGGAAACTAGGTCAGGATGCCAGCATTGATTGGGCTATCGGTGTTATGAACGAAGGTAACGTGGTTGCAGACTTTGACAGTGACTTGGTTGGAAACGGAAGTCATGCAGATTTGAAAGTCGTTGCTTTATCAAGCGGTCGTCAGGTTCAAGGAATTGACACCCGCGTGACCAACTTTGGTTGCAACTCGATCGGAAATATCTTGCAACACGGGGTTATTCTTGAAAAAGGAACCTTGACCTTCAACGGAATTGGTCATATTATCAAGGGGGCTAAAGGAGCAGATGCTCAGCAAGAAAGCCGTGTCTTGATGTTATCGGATCAAGCACGTTCAGATGCGAACCCAATCCTCTTGATTGATGAAAATGACGTCACAGCAGGCCATGCTGCATCGATCGGTCAAGTGGACCCAGAAGACATGTATTACCTCATGAGTCGTGGTCTGGATCAACACACAGCGGAACGATTAGTGGTGCGTGGTTTCTTGGGATCTGTTATTGTTGAAATCCCAGTTAAAGAAGTACGTGATGAAATGATTGCCACCATTGAAGAAAAGTTATCTCAACGCTAAGGAGAAACAATGCTAGATAAAAATACGATTGCTCAAGATTTTCCCATTCTCGATCAACTAGTTCACGATGAGCCTTTGGTTTATCTAGATAATGCAGCGACGACGCAAAAACCTAAACGTGTTCTTGAAGCAGTTAATCACTATTATTTGCAAGATAACGCCAATGTTCATCGTGGAGTCCATACTTTGGCTGAACGAGCGACAGCAGCCTATGAGGCAACGCGTGAGAAAGTCAGAAAATTTATCAATGCTTCATCAACCAAGGAAGTGCTCTTTACAAGAGGGACAACGACTGGACTCAACTGGGTAGCCCGCTATGCAGAAGAAGTCCTAAGGGAAGGGGATGAAGTCTTGATTTCCATCATGGAACATCACTCCAACATCATTCCTTGGCAGCAAGCCTGCAAGAAGACAGGAGCAAAACTGGTCTATGTCTATCTAAAAGATGGCTTACTGGATATGCAGGACTTAAAGAGCAAGCTTAGTGAGAAGACAAAATTTGTCTCCATCACCCATGCTTCGAACGTCTTAGGGGTGGTCAATCCGATCAAGGAAATTGCTCGATTAGCTCATGAGGTTGGAGCGATCATGGTCGTAGATGGGGCTCAATCAACCCCTCATATGGCCATTGATGTACAAGACTTAGATGCGGATTTCTTTGCTTTTTCTGGCCATAAGATGGCTGCACCAACAGGGATTGGTGTCCTCTATGGGAAGGAAGAAATCTTAGAGCAAATGTCTCCAATCGAGTATGGGGGCGAGATGATTGACTTTGTTTACGAACAATCTGCCTCTTGGAAGGAATTGCCTTGGAAATTTGAAGCTGGAACACCTAATATGGCGGGAGCAATTGGTCTTGGTGCAGCAATCGATTACTTAGAAGAGCTGGGTATGGACCAGGTAGAAGCGCATGAGCAAAAACTGATTGCCTATGTGTTTCCAAAATTACAGGCTATCGAAGGCTTGACCATCTATGGTTCCCAAGACTTAGCCCAACGTTCTGGCGTCATTTCCTTTAATCTAGGAGATCTCCATCCGCATGACTTAGCAACAGCACTAGATTATGAAGGGATTGCCGTTCGTGCAGGTCACCACTGTGCACAACCGCTCCTTCAATACCTACAAGTCCCAGCGACAACGAGAGCAAGTTTTTATATCTACAACACCAAAGCGGACTGTGATAAATTAATTGAGGCATTGATCAAAGCAAAGGAGTTTTTCAATGGCACTTTCTAAATTAGATTCGCTGTACATGGCGGTCGTAGCCGATCATTCAAAACACCCCCACCACCAAGGACAAATTGAAGATGTTGATCAGATCCAACTCAACAATCCAACTTGTGGAGATGTGATCCAGTTAAGTGTGAAATTTGATGAGAATGACAGGGTGGAAGATATTGCCTTTGTGAATTCTGGCTGTACGATCTCAACGGCTTCAGCTAGTATGATGACAGATGCTGTAATGGGAAAAACAAAAGAGGAAGTCGAAGAATTGGCACAGGTCTTTTCAGAAATGGTCCAAGGCCAGTCAGATCCTCGCCAAGAGGAATTAGGAGACGCAGCCTTCTTATCTGGAGTCTCAAAATTCCCACAACGGATTAAATGTGCGACCCTCTCCTGGAATGCTCTCAAAAAAGCGATCGAACGTAGCAAATAATTAAAAGAAGAAACAGAGAAAGAAAGGAAATTATGGCTGAAGAAAGAGTCGAACCGAAACCAATTGATCTCGGTGAATATAAATTTGGATTTCACGATGACGTTCAACCCATTCTCTCTACCGGGAAGGGATTGAATGAAGCGGTTATTCGTGAATTGTCTGCAGCAAAAAATGAACCAGAATGGATGCTCGAATTCCGTTTGAAATCTTTTGAAACCTTCAAAAAGATGCCCATGCAAACCTGGGGAGCCGATCTATCAGAAATTGACTTTGATGATTTGATCTATTATCAAAAACCTTCGGATAAACCTGCCCGTTCATGGGACGAAGTTCCAGAGAAAATCAAGGAAACCTTTGAGCGTATCGGGATTCCTGAAGCAGAACGTGCTTACTTAGCAGGGGCTTCTGCTCAGTATGAATCAGAAGTGGTTTACCACAATATGAAAGAAGAGTTTGAAAAGTTGGGGATTATCTTCACCGATACGGATTCTGCCCTAAAAGAATACCCAGACCTTTTCAAACAGTATTTTGCGAAGTTAGTACCACCAACGGATAACAAATTGGCTGCCCTCAACTCAGCAGTCTGGTCTGGTGGAACCTTCATCTATGTACCAAAAGGCGTAAAAGTAGATGTCCCCCTTCAAACTTACTTCCGTATCAACAATGAAAATACAGGTCAGTTTGAGCGTACCTTAATTATCGTGGATGAGGGAGCAAGTGTTCACTATGTAGAAGGCTGTACAGCACCGACCTATTCAAGCAATAGCCTCCATGCTGCGATTGTTGAGATCTTTGCCTTAGATGGTGCTTATATGCGTTACACGACCATCCAAAACTGGTCTGACAATGTCTACAACTTGGTCACCAAGCGGGCTAAAGCTCAAAAAGATGCCACAGTTGAGTGGATCGATGGGAACTTAGGAGCCAAGACAACCATGAAGTACCCATCTGTTTATCTGGATGGGGAAGGAGCGCGTGGGACCATGTTGTCCATTGCCTTTGCGAATGCAGGTCAACACCAAGATACAGGTGCCAAGATGATCCACAATGCCCCTCACACTAGCTCGTCTATCGTGTCGAAATCCATCGCGAAAGGTGGCGGAAAGGTAGACTACCGTGGACAAGTAACCTTTAACAAAAATTCCAAGAAATCAGTTTCTCACATTGAGTGTGACACCATTATCATGGATGATTTATCTGCATCAGATACCATTCCATTTAATGAAATTCACAACTCACAAGTTGCTTTGGAGCACGAAGCTAAGGTTTCAAAAATCTCAGAAGAACAACTGTATTATTTGATGAGTCGTGGTTTATCTGAATCAGAAGCGACAGAAATGATTGTCATGGGATTTGTAGAGCCCTTTACAAAAGAACTTCCAATGGAATATGCCGTTGAGTTAAACCGACTCATTAGCTACGAAATGGAAGGATCTGTAGGATAATTCATTTTCATCAATCAAAAATCACAATGGATTTGACTCCATTGTGATTTTTTTGCTTATAATTTTTCGTTGACATAACGGACGAATTCATTCCACCAAACTTTTAAGAAGAAGCTTTTCTCAATGGTTCTTCCTGCTACCATATCGACCGTTGGCTCTTGATCTTCTAAGTAGCCACGTCCGATTTTATCTGGATCAGTGTAGTGTAATTTTCCAAGATTAGTGCCTGATTTGACAGGTGCTCGGAATGATTCTTGGTCACTCTTGAATTGAATTTTTGGTTCCGCTTGACTACCTTGTTTTTCGACGATATAGAAGTCTTTTTTTGCAACAGCTAAAACAGTCTCTGACTTCCCATCCATGATAGTTGCCTTACTTTTTCCGTAGGGATCTCCTTCTTTGACGACAATGGAAGAAACAAAGGTCCGTACCACGTAGTTCATCAGAGAAGAAGTAGCCACAAAACGTGCATACGGATCACCGTCAACTGCCTCCACTCCTAGGACAACAGTGATCATATGGATGCCATTTTGCGTCGTTGATGCAGCAAAGGTGATGCCACCTTTGGTAGAGTTGCTGACCCGTAGGCCATCAACTCCAGAACGGTAATTCGGCATGCCTTCTAGCATCAGGTTGGGGTTTTCAATCTGCGTGTTTGAAAAAAGAGCAGTGGGTTTTGAAGTATATTTGGTCACTTCAGGGAAATCCTGAAGTAAGTGCTTGGCAATAACAGCAATATCATAAGCACTCAATTGATTTTCGTCTTCTTTCCCGTCGGAATCTCCGCTGATGGTTTGAGTATTTAATCCGGTAGCATTGATTAAATGAGGAGATTGAATGCCCCATTCAGCAAGTTTTTGCTTCATTTTTTCAACGAAGCTTTTCTCAGAGCCACCTACTTTCTCAGCTAAGGCCAAGGCAGCGGTGCTAGAATTTCCAACTAAAAGAGCAGTCAATAACTGTTCAACCGTATATTGGTTCGCTTCCATAGGAAGAGAACCAGCACCTTCGATATCATTTAAGGCTAGAGCTTTCTCAGACAGTTTGATAGGATCTTTTAGAGAAAGTTTTTTTTCATGAATGGCTTCGAAAATCAGATAAGTGGTCAAGAGTGTAGATAGTCCCCCCACATCTCGCTTTTTCTCTGAATCCTTTTCATATAAGATTTTACCTGTATCAGCTTCAACAGCAATAGCACTTTGAGCAGGAAGTTCTAGCTCGTCTGCTAGAACGACTTGATAAGGTAAACTGCATAACAGCAAGATAAAAGTTAAAAAAGAAAGAAAGAATTTTTTCACAGTTGTTTCCTCGTTGCTTAGTCCTCTCTATTGTATCATACAAATGATTAATGGAAAATCGTAAAATCATCAATTAGGCTAAAAAGTCAGTCATAGCAAGGTTTTTGAATAGTGATAAATCGAATATTCAGAAAATTTAGTTTACTTTTTTTTCTACTTGTGATATAATCTTAAACAAATCTAAAAAAACTATTGGAGAATTCCTATGAAAAAAGGTAAAGTATTTGCAGTTGCCGGAGTAACACTTCTTGCAGCTGGATTGTTGGCTGCATGTTCTAGTTCAAATACTAGCAAAGCAAGCTCAGGCGAAGACAAGAACTATGGTTATGTCTACACAGATGATCCTCAAACTTTGGACTACACTGTATCTTCTAAAGCTGCTACACACGATATTACTACAAACGTCGTAGATGGTTTGATGGCAAATGACAAGTATGGTAATCTCGTACCATCACTTGCAGAAGATTGGTCTGTTTCAAAAGACGGTTTGACTTATACCTACAAAATTCGTAAAGGGGTTAAGTGGTACGATGCAGACGGTGAAGAACATGGCGAAGTGACAGCTAAAGACTTTGTAACAGGTTTGAAACACGCTGCTGATAAAAAATCGGAAACTCTTTCACTAGTTCAAGGCTCAATCAAAGGCTTGGATGATTATGTACAAGGAAAAACTACAGACTTTAGCCAAGTTGGTGTCAAAGCGGTTGATGATTACACACTTCAATACACATTGAACAAACCTGAAACCTTCTGGAACTCTAAAACAACAAACGGAATCTTGTTCCCGATTAGCACAGATTTCTTGAAGAGTAAGGGAGATGATTTTGGTCAACCAAACGATGTGAAGTCAATCCTTGCAAACGGACCTTTCCTTCTTAAATCTATTACGTCAAAATCATCTGTTGTATTTGAAAAGAATGACAACTACTGGGATAAGAAAAACGTTCACCTTAAAGAAGTGAAACTTACCTACTACGATGGATCAGATCAAGATTCATTGGCGCGTGGCTTCTCTGATGGAGCTTATACAGTTGCTCGTCTTTTCCCAGCAAGCTCAAACTTTGCTACAGTAGAGAAAAAATATAAAGACAACATTTACAACACACCGGCTGGTTCAGGTGTAGCAGTCCTTGGTTTCAACATTGATCGTCAATCTTACAAACACACAGCTAAGAAATCAGATGCTGAAAAATCTTCTACTAAGAAAGCAATCTTAAACAAAGATTTCCGTCAAGCTATCACCTTTGCCTTGAATCGTGAAAACTATTCAGCGCAAGTAAATAGTAAAGCATTTGCTAAACCAGCTATCCGTAATACCTATACAGCTCCTGCTTTTGTACAAGTTAATGGGAAAGACTTTGGAGATGTGGTTGCAGATAAGTTGACTACTTATGGAGACCAATGGAAAGGTGTCAACCTTGCAGATGGTCAAGACGGTCTTTACAACAAAGACAAAGCAAAAGCACAACTTGAAAAAGCAAAAGCTGAACTTCAAAAAGATGGCGTTCAATTCCCAATTCATATTGACGTACCAGTAGCACAAAACTCTACAAACTTTGTTTCACGGATGCAATCATTGAAACAAACAGTGGAAGATACTCTTGGTAAAGACAATGTCGTTCTTGACCTTCAAATGATGGACCAAGACGAAGTGTTGAACATCACATTGAATGTTCCATCAGCTGCAGATGCAGATTGGGATCTTCAAGGATTGGTCGGATGGAACCCAGACTACGATGATCCATCAACTTACCTTGATACTCTTCAACCATCATCAGAAGACCAAACAAAAGTTTACCTTGGTTTTGCAGGTGGTGTAGATAATGCTTCAGCCAAAGCAGTTGGCTTGGATGAGTATGCGAAACTTCTTGCAGATGCTAATAGCGAATCACTTGATGTAGCTAAACGTTACGAAAAATATGCTACTGCTCAAGCTTGGTTGAGTGATAGTGCCTTGGTAATCCCAACAATGTCAAGCACAGGCGCAGCAACAGTTGTTTCTAAAGTGGTTCCATTCTCTGGCCCATCAGCTCAAACAGGTAACAAAGGATCTGCTTACTTCAAATATGTAGAAGTTCAAGATGAACCTGTTACTAAGAAACAATACGAACAAGCACGTGAAAAATGGCAAAAAGAAAAAGCTGAGTCAAACAAAAAAGCTCAACAAGATCTTGAAAAACACGTTAAATAATTAATTATTGCTTTTCATTAGAACTTTCTCTTCTAGGGGAGAAAGTTCTTTTGGACATTAAAGGAATGAAATATGAAAAAATATGTTTTTATGCGTATTTTGCGTTCGTTAGTGTCGATATTTCTCGTCACGACATTAACCTACATGATTATCTATACGCTAACACCGAGAAATCTCATCTTTAAAAACGACCCCAACTACAATAAAGTAGCGAAGACAAAAGATTCGAAGATCAACTACGAAAATACTGTCTACGATCGCATGGGTTATTTGGAATACATGGATTCAAAGAGCTTGCAACAAAAAGCAAGTAAAGAAGATTCTTCTGTAACAGTTGATGCGACAACTGCCAATGAAAAGATCTATAAGGAATACATTAACAAATTAGGTCATGGTTGGCAGTTGAAACGTTTCCCAGAAAGTAAGTCTTTCTATGCGGTGCGTGAAATTCCAGTTTTTGAACGTGTCGTCAGCTTCTATGCGAATTTGATTCAATTTGATCATCCAGGTTGGGTGAAAGATGCTTCAAATCCAAACCTCAAACGCTATATCCGTATTGAAAATGATCCGTCTATTGGTTGGTCAGTTGTAGGTTCTGGTACGAAACACAAATACCTCTTGTACTTTAATGGTCAATTCCCATATGTACACCAAAACTTTGTGACCTTAAACCTTGGAAATTCATATCCAACTTATTCAAATACCCCTGTTCTTCAAGTTATTACACAAGGACAAGGAACAACTAAGAAGAGTGAAGTGAACTTCCCAACAGGTAAAAAGACATCTTCCATCGATATCTACTCACGTACCTACAAATCACCAAGTAAGGCAGACTCACAAGATATCAGTCGATTTGGTAAAGGGGACGCTTATACAGCAACGTTGAGCAACTATGAGAATCCATCCATGATTGCATCTTCTTCAATCATTGGTTTGATTGGTATTGCAATTTCTTATTTGATTGCGATCCCATTAGGATCTTACATGGCTCTGTTCAAGAACTCATGGTTTGATAGCATCTCAACAGCTGCTTTGACATTTATGATGTCTCTTCCAACCATTGCTTCGGTCTACATTGTCCGTTTAGCAGGTTCATTCTTTGGGCTTCCAGACTCATTCCCAGTTCTTGGAGCACAGGACTGGCGTTCATATGTATTGCCGTCTCTGATTCTTGGTTTATTGAGTGCACCATTTAACGCCGTTTGGATTCGTCGTTACATGATCGATATCCATTCACAAGATTTCGTCCGTTTTGCTCGTTCAAAAGGATTGTCAGAACGTGAGATTTCAAAAAAACACATCTTCAAAAATGCGATGGTTCCATTGGTATCTGGTATTCCGACATCTATTATTGGAGTTATCTCAGGTGCGACACTTACTGAAACAGTCTTCGCTTTCCCAGGTATGGGTAAAATGTTGATTGACTCTATTAAAGCATCAAACAACACCATGGTTATCGGACTTGTCTTCATCTTCACATCGCTTGGTATCTTTGCTGCCATGTTAGGTGATATCTTGATGACAGTGCTTGATCCACGGATTAAATTAACGAATACGAAAGGAGGCAAATAATGGCTACAATCGATAAAAATAAATTTCAGTTTGTAAAACGCGATGACTTTGCCTCTGAAGTAATCGATGCTCCAGCGTATTCATACTGGAAATCTGTATTCAGACAATTCTTTAAAAAAAGAACCACGATCATTATGCTTGCTGTTTTGATTGGGATTCTCTTGATGAGTTTTATCTACCCGATGTTTTCAAATTTTGATTACAACGACGTAAGTAAGGTAAATGACTTTTCAGCACGTTTGAATCCACCAAGTGCCAAAGCTTTCTTTGGTACAGATAACAACGGTAAATCCCTCTTTGATGGAGTTTGGTTTGGTGCTCGAAATTCGATTATCATTTCCTTTATCGCAACTGTTATTAACGTGGTGGTCGGAGTCATCGTTGGTGGAATTTGGGGAATCTCAAAATCCATCGACCGTATCATGATGGAAGTTTATAACGTTATTTCAAACATTCCATTTATGTTGATCGTTATCGTCTTGACTTACTCAATGGGATCTGGTTTCTGGAATTTGATTCTTGCCATGTCCTTAACAGGATGGATCGGAATTGCCTACATGATTCGTGTTCAAATCATGCGTTACCGTGATTTGGAGTACAACTTGGCCAGTCGAACATTAGGAACACCAACGTTGAAAATTGTTACGAAAAATATTTTACCTCAATTGGTATCTGTAATCGTGACCCAGACATCACAAATGTTACCAAGTTTTATTTCTTACGAAGCTTTCCTTTCCTTCTTCGGACTTGGTCTTCCAATCACAGTTCCAAGTTTGGGACGGTTGATTTCTGACTATTCTCAAAACGTAACTACAAATGCCTACCTATTCTGGATTCCACTTACTGTTTTGATTTTAGTATCCTTGTCATTCTTTATCGTCGGACAAAACTTGGCCGATGCCAGCGACCCACGTACACATAGATAGGAGGAGTAGATATGACATCAAATAACAATATTATTTTATCTGCTCAAGATATCGTAGTGGAATTTGACGTGCGCGATCGCGTACTGACAGCGATTCGTGGCGTATCGCTTGAGCTAGTAGAAGGTGAAGTTCTTGCCTTGGTTGGTGAGTCAGGTTCAGGGAAATCAGTTTTGACAAAGACGTTCACCGGAATGTTAGAAGATAATGGCCGTATTGCCCAAGGTTCGATTAAATACCGTGGTCAAGAATTGACAGATTTGAAATCGAATAAAGATTGGGAAAATATTCGTGGATCTAAGATCGCTACAATTTTCCAAGACCCAATGACAAGTTTGGACCCAATCAACACAATTGGTTCACAAATTACGGAAGTCATTATCAAACACCAAGGGAAAACAGCTAAAGAAGCTAAAGAAATGGCTTTGGACTATATGGAGAAAGTTGGAATTCCAGATGCGGAACGTCGTTTTGATGAGTATCCATTCCAATATTCAGGTGGGATGCGTCAACGGATCGTTATTGCCATCGCCTTGGCCTGCCGTCCAGATATCTTAATCTGTGACGAACCAACAACAGCCCTAGACGTAACCATTCAAGCGCAAATCATTGATTTGTTGAAATCCCTTCAAAAAGAATACCAATTTACAGTTATCTTTATCACCCACGACTTAGGTGTGGTTGCAAGTATTGCAGATAAAGTAGCCGTTATGTATGCTGGAGAAATTGTTGAGTTTGGTAAAGTAGAAGAAATTTTCTACGATCCAAAACATCCATACACATGGAGCTTGCTTTCAAGCTTGCCTCAATTGTCAACCTCAGATGGTGATCTTTACTCTATTCCAGGAACTCCGCCATCATTGTATGCTCCAATCAAAGGAGATGCTTTCGCACTTCGTTCAGACTATGCAATGCAGATTGATTTTGAAGAAGAGGCACCTGCTTTCAAAGTAACCGATACTCACTGGGCTAAGACATGGTTGCTCCATCCAGATGCACCAACAGTTCATAAACCAGAAGTAATCGAAAACCTTCACGAAAAGATTGGCTCAAAAATGGGCTTCACTCAAATTACAGAATAGGAGGAAGGAAATGACTGAAAAATTAGTTGAAATTAAAGATTTAGAAATTTCCTTCGGTGAAGGAAGTAAAAAATTCGTTGCTGTAAAGAACGCCAACTTTTTCATTAATAAGGGAGAAACTTTCTCTCTTGTTGGTGAATCAGGAAGTGGTAAGACAACAATTGGGCGTGCGATCATCGGTTTGAATGATACAAGTGCTGGAGAAATTATTTATGACGGTCGCAAGATCAACGGAAAAAACTCTCATAGTGAAAAATCAGAGTTGATCCGTAAAATTCAAATGATCTTCCAAGACCCAGCAGCAAGTTTGAATGAACGTGCAACAGTTGATTATATTATCTCTGAAGGTTTGATCAACCACCATTTGTTTAACAGCGAAGAAGAACGTCAGGAAAAAGTAAAAAATATTATGCATGAAGTTGGGCTTCTAGCAGAACATTTGACACGTTATCCTCACGAATTCTCAGGTGGTCAACGTCAACGGATCGGTATTGCCCGTGCACTTGTCATGGAACCAGAATTTGTCATTGCAGATGAACCAATCTCAGCCCTTGACGTTTCAGTACGTGCGCAGGTCTTGAACCTTTTGAAAAAATTCCAAAGAGAATTAGGCTTGACCTACCTCTTTATCGCCCATGACTTGTCAGTTGTGCGCTTTATTTCTGACCGTATTGCAGTTATCTATAAAGGGGTTATTGTAGAAGTAGCAGAAACTGAAGAGCTATTTAACCACCCAATCCATCCGTACACGCAATCGCTTCTTTCAGCGGTCCCAATTCCAGATCCAATTCTAGAACGTAAAAAAGTTCTAAAAATCTACGATCCAGAACAACATGATTACTCGGAAGATAAACCACAAATGGTTGAAATTAAACCAGGTCATTATGTATGGGCTAACAAAGCTGAAGAAAACAAATACAGACAAGAATATAAATAGAGAGGATTCCCTCTCTATTTTCTTTATTACTTTCAAAAAAACATTCAAAAAAAAATAAAAAATTTTTTAAAAAAGTGTTGACAGTAAGGAGAGGTCATGATATACTAATATAGTTGTCGCGCGAGAGCGACAAAGACCTTTGAAAACTGAACAAGACGAACCAATGTG
>NZ_CALPCT010000020.1:0-39087 GCF_943193075.1 Streptococcus caecimuris
CCACTCAACCACTGCGTCTTGCTCGACAATCCAAAAATAATTGAGAGGCTAGGACTTTTGTCCCAGCCTCTTTTTTGGCTCAAAGTAGCTATTTTTAACCCTGTCGCTGAAGCGTATGAATATTACTTTTTGGGGGATTTGAGTGTATTATCTGTCATTTTTCTTGTAAATCCGTCTATAATTTGCTATAATTGTGACTAATCGAATCAATCCTTTAATACTGTCCAGAGAGGCAGGCAAGGAGCTATGGAAATGAAAGGCCTGGGAAGACCAGCCTATATTTTGTGTATCTCCTTGTTGTGGGGGATTTTTTTGTATATTGAAAAGTGGTTTGATAAAAAAGAAATCGTCGATGATGGAGCATGAAGCACTCCCTTACGATTTGGTCATCGAAGGTAGACGTTTTTGTTCAGCCATAGCTTGTCGCATCTTAATTTTAGGAGGTTTTTACGATCGTGAATGACGTTAAATATGATGTGAATGATATGCCAAAACCTGGTTTATTGGTTGGTTTATCTTTCCAGCATTTGTTTGCCATGTTTGGGGCGACAGTGCTGGTGCCGATTTTGGTTGGGATTGATCCTGCCATTGCTTTGTTCTCATCTGGTTTGGGGACCTTGGCTCACTTAACCGTGACCAAGTATAAGATTCCAGCCTACATGGGATCTAGTTTTGCTTATATTGCTGCTATGCAGATGTTGATGAAAACAGATGGGATCGCAGCAGTTGCCCAGGGTGCCATGGCGGGTGGTTTGGTCTACTTGTTTGTAGCTCTAATTGTTAAGCATGCGGGTAAAGATTGGATTAATAAGGTCCTTCCACCAATCGTGGTTGGTCCCATTATCATGGTAATTGGTTTGAGTCTTGCGAAGAATGCCGTCACTGATGCGACAACCTTAAATAAAAGCTATAGTGGTTATGCTCTATTGATTTCGATGGTGACCCTCTTTGCGGTTATCCTATTTAACATGTACGGCAAGAAGATTATCGGTGTCGTCCCAATTTTACTTGGATTAATTGTGGGCTATATTTTCTCATTGGTTCTTGGTTTGCTGACAGGACATAGTTTTGTCAATTTCTCAGAGGTAAGTGCGGCGCATTGGATTCAAGTTCCAAACTTTGACATTCCATTTGTGGATTATAGCTTTAAGCTCTATCCAAGTGCGATTTTGACCATGGCTCCGATTGCCTTTGTGACCATGACGGAACATTTTGGTCACCTCATGGTTTTAAATAGTTTGACTGAGCGTGATTACTTCAAGGATCCAGGGCTTGACCATACGCTTACTGGTGATGGCTTGGCACAGATTATTGCTGGATTCTTTGGAGCTCCTCCAGTAACTTCTTATGGGGAAAACATTGGGGTGATGGCCCTTAGTAAGGTCTACTCAGTTTACGTTATTTCAGGTGCAGCAGTGATTGCGGTTGTCATGAGCTTTATTGGGAAGCTATCAGCACTCTTGCACTCTATTCCAACTCCTGTATTGGGAGGTTTGTCTATTGCCCTCTTTGGGGTTATCGCTGCTAGCGGTTTGAAAATTTTAGTTGAACATAAGATTGATTTTGATAATAAAAAGAATCTCTTGATTGCAAGTGTGATCTTGGTATCAGGGATCGGTGGTTTGATGATTGACCTCGGTGGTCTTCAAATCACTGGTGTCGCAACGTCAACCATTCTTGGAATTGTGTTGTATCAAATCCTTCCTGAACCAAAAGCTGACCAGGCTTAGTCCATTCTGGTAGTGAAAAAGTTTGAATGGATTTAAACATTATAAAAAACGAGGAACAGACTCTGATGTCAGAGCTGGTGTTCCTCGTTTTTATTGTGGATCGGATTTCCAAAGAGGCCTTCCTTCGTTAGTTGAATGCATTTTTTAAAAGGTAATACTTATTATCGTGGTGGAAGGCCAAGGGCGATGCGCCCGTATCGGCTGATTCGTGTAATTTTCCAAGCGGGAGACCAAGTTACTTCAACCTTGACATCTTCGATCCCCTCGATTTCTTTTAGGCGAGCGACGATTTCGATCGGAAGGCTCTCAGCACAGCTACAAGCCGTATCGGTAAAGGTCATAACCACCTTGCAAGTGCCGGCTTCATCTAGATGGATCTCGTAGATCAGTCCCAGATTATAAACATCTAACTCAACATCGGTATCAAATACAAGCTCCAATTTTTCGATTAATGACTTCTCTAGTGCCAGGGCGCGGTCATTGATTTTGATATCCTCTCTCATCGCAAGATCCTTTCAGTGTAGTATGGCTTCCATTTTCTCATAATTCGGCTGATAAGGCAAGAAGAGAAAGAAGTTTTGAACATGTCGATCGAAGGAAATTCGATCCAGCCTCCATTTCTCTTCGAATTTGTGGTAAAATAGAGGCAAAAGTAAGACAAAGGATGAAGGCTATGAAATTACAAAAACCAAAAGGGACCCAGGATATCCTTCCTGGCGATTCAGCGAAATGGCAATATGTAGAAGACTTTGCACGCAAGGTCTTTGCGCGATACAATTATGATGAAATCCGCACACCGATCTTCGAACATTATGAAGTCATCAGCCGTTCAGTAGGGGATACGACGGATATCGTTACCAAGGAAATGTATGACTTCTATGACAAGGGAGACCGTCATATCACACTTCGTCCAGAAGGAACAGCTCCTGTTGTCCGCTCGTATGTAGAAAATAAACTCTTTGCGCCTGAGGTACAAAAACCAAGTAAGTTCTATTACATAGGCCCAATGTTCCGCTACGAACGTCCTCAAGCAGGTCGTTTGCGTCAATTCCACCAAATTGGGGTAGAATGCTTTGGATCGAGCAATCCTGCAACGGATGTCGAAACCATTGCCATGGCAGCGCAATTCCTGAAAGAACTAGGAATTGACAATGTGACCTTGCACTTGAACACCTTGGGAAGCCCTGCTAGTCGTCAGGCTTATCGTCAAGCCTTGATTGATTATCTCTTGCCAATGAAGGATCAATTGTCTAAGGACAGCCAACGTCGCTTAGAAGAAAATCCGCTTCGTGTCTTGGATTCAAAAGAAAAAGAAGACAAGGCGGCGGTTGAACAGGCTCCTTCCATCCTAGACTATCTTGATGAAGAAAGCCAAGCGCATTTTGATGCGGTTCGTCGGATGTTGGAAGACTTGGGGGTAGCCTATGTCATCGATACCAATATGGTGCGTGGCTTGGATTACTACAACCACACGATTTTTGAGTTCATTACAGAAATTGAAGGCAATGAATTGACAGTCTGTGCGGGTGGTCGCTATGATGGTTTGGTTGAATACTTCGGTGGCCCTGCGACAGCTGGTTTTGGATTTGGTATCGGTGTGGAACGGATCCTTCTTGTCCTTGAAAAGAAAGGCATTGAATTGCCGATCGAAACAGGCCTAGATGCCTATATTGCTGTCCTAGGAGATGAAGTCAATGAAGCAGCGCTTAGCTTGGTTCAGGCCCTTCGAATCCAAGGTTTCAAGGCAGAACGTGATTACCTTGGACGCAAGCTCAAGGCACAATTTAAGTCAGCAGATGTCTTTGCGGCCAAAGCCTTGATTACCTTAGGAAGTAGTGAAGTTGAGAGCGGTCAAGTTACTGTGAAAAACAACCAAACTCGTCAAGAAGTAACGGTAGCTCTTGAAAGCTTGAAGAAAGACTTCCCATCTGTTTTAGCAGAGTTGGGATTGGCTTGATCAAGTCTTGCAGACACCTGAAAAACAGATTCGCATGGGAGTAGGAGCAAAGTCGTTGCGCCTGCTCTCTTTTATCTAGCTTCTGTTTGCCGACCTTTGCCAAGATTTGGCGAAAAGCCGTTAAATTTTCTGACATTTATGATATAATGAGAAGACTACTAGTAAAGGAATGAAACAGTCATGACATTAGTTTATCAATCAACACGAGATGAAAAAAATACTGTAACAGCTAGTCAAGCCATCCTTCAAGGATTGGCGACAGATGGCGGTTTGTTTACTCCAGTCTCTTATCCTCAAGTAGAGCTGGATTTTGATACCCTCAAAGACGCTTCTTACCAAGAAGTGGCCAAGCTTGTTTTGTCAGCCTTTTTGGACGACTTTACAGCAGAAGAGTTGGACTACTGTATTTCTCATGCTTATGACAGCAAGTTTGATACCCCAGCTATTGCTCCTCTTGTCAAACTCGATGGGCAATACAATTTGGAACTCTTCCACGGCTCCACTATTGCCTTTAAAGATATGGCTTTGTCGATCTTGCCTTACTTTATGACAACAGCAGCTAAAAAGCACGGTTTGGAAAATAAAATTGTCATCTTGACGGCGACTTCTGGAGATACTGGTAAAGCTGCCATGGCAGGTTTTGCAGATGTTCCAGGGACAGAGATCATTGTCTTTTATCCAAAAGATGGTGTCAGCAAGGTGCAAGAGTTGCAAATGACGACTCAAACGGGGAATAATACCCATGTCATCGCGATCGATGGAAACTTTGACGATGCCCAAACCAATGTCAAACACATGTTCAATGATGTGGCGCTCCGTGAAAAATTAGCAGCCAACAAGATGCAATTCTCATCAGCCAACTCTATGAACATTGGCCGTTTGGTGCCTCAGGTTGTCTATTACGTATACGCCTATGCGCAATTGGTGAAGACAGGCCAAATCACAGCGGGAGAAAAAGTCAACTTTACCGTCCCAACAGGAAACTTTGGAAATATCTTGGCAGCTTTCTATGCCAAACAAATCGGTCTTCCAGTTGGGAAATTGATCTGTGCGTCAAATGAAAACAATGTCTTGACAGACTTCTTCAAAACACATGTCTATGATAAGAAACGTGAGTTCAAGGTGACCACCAGTCCATCGATGGATATTTTGGTCTCTTCAAACTTGGAACGCTTGATTTTCCACTTGGTAGGCAATGATGCCACAAAGACCAAAGAATTGATGGAAAGCCTTGTTGCAACAGGTCAGTACCAATTGTCCAACTTTGATGCAGACATCTTAGATTTGTTTGCGGCTGCATACGCAGATGAAGCAGAAACTGCTGCAGAGATCAAGCGGGTCTATGAAGCGTCTGATTACATCGAAGACCCTCATACAGCCGTAGCATCAGCCGTTTATCAAAAATACCGGACCCAAACAGGGGATACTGCTAAAACAGTCATTGCCTCTACAGCAAGTCCTTATAAATTCCCAGTTGTGGCAGTAGAAGCGGTGACGGGCGAGACAGGTCTAGGTGATTTCGAAGCCTTGGCTAAATTACACACACTCTCAGGTGTTCCTGTGCCACCGGCTGTAGACGGCCTTGAAACTGCACCGGTTCGCCATCGTACAAGCGTGGCAGCCAAAGACATGCAAGCAGCCGTAGAAGACTACTTGGGACTTTAATTCTTCCTATTAGAAAGATCAAAAGAGCCGTTTGGCTCTTTTCTATACGCATGAATTCATACAAAAAAATCTTAAACATCGCCCTTCCTGCCATGGGTGAAAATTTCTTACAAATGCTGATGGGCATGGTGGACTCTTATTTAGTGGCTCACCTGGGCTTGATTGCCATCTCAGGTGTTTCCGTCGCAGGGAATATCATCACGATCTATCAAGCCATCTTTTTGGCACTGGGTGCGGCAGTTGCCAGTGTTATGTCCAAAAGCTTGGGTGAAAAAAATCAAGCCAACATTGCCTACCATGCGACAGAGTCACTGAAGGTGACCTTGTTGTTGAGTGCTCTCTTAGGAGGGGCTTCGCTGTTATTTGGACGCCAGATGATTTCGCTGTTGGGGACTGAAGCTGCAGTAGCCGAAAGTGGGGGGATTTACCTTTCCTTGGTTGGCGGGACCATAGTTCTCTTAGGATTGATGACGGCCTTGGGCTCCTTGGTTCGGGTGGCCAACAATCCACGTATTCCTATGTATGTAAGCTTGTTGACCAATGTTTTAAATGCTCTATTCTCCTCTGTGGCTATTTTCCTTTTTGGTTGGGGCATTGTTGGAGCAGCTTTGGGGACGGTGCTTGCCCGTCTGGTGGGCGTCATCCTCTTGTGGCAAAAGGTCCAGCTACCCTTTGCCCCCCTTGGTTGGGGATTGGATCGTAAGCTCTTGAACTTAGCACTTCCAGCAGCCGGAGAGCGGCTGATGATGCGGGCTGGAGATGTGGTAATCATTGCGATCGTGGTTGCTTTTGGGACCGAGGCAGTCGCAGGAAATGCTATCGGAGAGACCTTGACCCAGTTTAACTACATGCCTGTGTTTGGGGTGGCCACAGCGACGGTCATGCTCGTAGCACGGAGCCTGGGTGAAGGTGATCTTGAGCAGATTGCCCGCCTTCGAAAGCAGTCTTACTGCTTGTCCTTTGTATTAATGTTACCCATTGCCTTGGGAATCTTTTTTGGGGGCACCCTTCTGACCCATCTCTACACACAAGATACAAAAGCAGTAGAAGCTAGTTTATCGGTTGTCCTCTTTTCTTTGTTAGGAACGCCGTTTACAGCAGGAACGGTCATCTATACAGCTGTTTGGCAAGGCTTGGGAAATGGGAAGCTTCCATTTTATGCGACGACGATTGGCATGTGGGTCATTCGAATTGGAGCCGGTTATCTGCTTGGAGTAACCCTTGGCTTTGGCCTTCCAGGGGTCTGGACGGGGACACTGCTCGACAATGGCTTCCGTTGGCTATTTTTGAGTCAACTTTATAGACGAAAAGTAGGAGAGAAAAAATGACAAAACGAGCCTTTATTTGGGATTTGGATGGGACCTTGCTGGATTCCTATGATGCTATTTTAGCAGGTCTTGAGGAGACCTATGCAACTTATCAGCTTCCCTTTGACCGAGCCAGCATTAAAGATTTCATCTTGAAGCATTCGGTTCAAGATCTTTTAGTAGCCGTGGCGGAGGAGTATCATCTGGATGTGACGGACTTGAATCATCGCCGAGCAGAAAGTCTGGCGGAGAAAAATGCCCAGGTCCTTCTGATGGATGGGGCGCGTGATATCCTATCTTGGGGACAAGAAGCTGGAATTGAGCAGTTTGTCTATACCCATAAGGGAGAGAATGCCTTTGTCATCCTGCGGGACTTGGGTTTAGAATCTTTTTTTACAGAGATTTTGACCAGTCAAAGTGGTTTTGCCCGCAAGCCTGACCCAGAAGCTGCCATGTATCTGATGGAGAAGTACGGGTTGGAGCCAGAAAAGACCTACTATATTGGGGATCGGAGCCTGGATATTGACTTTGCAAGAAATAGCCAGATTCAGAGTATCAATTTCTTGACGTCTGACTATCAAGGCAATCATCAGATGAACACCTTACTAGATATCCCAGCTATTTTAAACGCTGAAAAGAATCTGTAAAGAATTTGTTTTCATTTTGAAATAAAGTCGTAAGCTTTCTTTAAGAAATGTCCGCTATAATAGAAGCATAAACAAGGACCTCCTAACTTTGTTTAGAAAAATCCTAAAACTTTTCTTTTTCATAATAATCTCCCTAAGAGTCGCCAAATCAGGCGGCTTTTTTTGTGTGAAAGAATAGTGCAAGCTCTTTTTCTTGCCAGAGGATATGAAATGCTTTATAATTGATTAGTCAATTATTGATTTATCAAAAATGAATAGAGGAAGGGACATGGCAGAAATAAATGATTTGCTCTACCAACTACGCTTGGCAGATCAATCAACTACACAGTTATTTGAAAAGCGCCTAGGGATTAGCTTAACACGTTACCAAATCTTGCAGGATTTGTTAGAACAAGCGCCTTGCAATCAGATCGCGGTTCAGGAGCGCTTGCAGATTGATCCAGCGGCTTTAACCCGACATTTCAAAATATTAGAAAAGGAAGGATTTGTCCATCGGAGTCGAAATCCAAAGAATCAGCGGGAAATCTTAATTCATTTGACGGATACGGCCTATAATCGTTTGGTCAAACATCCCCCTCGCTATCATGTGGCGGTGAAAGAACAGATGAGTCGGATTTTGACTGCTCAAGAACAAGAGCAATTTTCTTACCTGCTGGACAAATTAGTATCTGGCATTGAACAAATAACAGTTGAATAAAAAGGGGAATCTACGATGTCATTACTGACGATTATTTTAGCAAGTCTTGCTGCACTGGAGCATTTGTATATTTTTTATTTGGAGAGCATCAGAACCACATCTGATACCACAAGTCGGGTTTTCAACATGGATAAAGAAGAACTCGCTCGCCCATCTGTGACCTCTTTATTTAAGAATCAAGGGATATACAATGCCTTGATTGGTGTCTTCCTCTTGTATGGATTGTTTGTCTCTAAAAATAGTGAAGTTGTTACGATTTTTGTGCTTTTTATTATTGGAGCTGCAGCCTACGGTGCGATGACAGCCAATAAAAAGATTATCTTGACCCAAGGTGGACCTGCAATTTTAGCTTTATTGAGTATCCTATTGTTGGGATAAAAAGGACGGGCCGCTAGGGCTCTTTGAGCTGATTTTATTAAATAAGTGTAGAAAAAAGTATAAAAAAAGACTAAAAATTTTATTGACTTTCTAAGAAAAAGGGTTATAATGGTAGCAACAGAAAAGTAATGAGTCAGCTATTTTCAGGGAGCTTGTGGGAATTGTGAACAAGCAATAGCGACTGATGAAAATTGGACTGTTATGATCAATGAATTCTAACCCATGTGAATTCGGTTGGCACCCCTTACCGTGCAACTCCTTGATAGAGGAGATAGAGATGTAGGGAAAGACCAGCTATTTTTCCCTATAAAAGAGGTGGCACCGCGGACACTACGCCCTCACACAGTTTTTGTGTGAGGGCTTTTCTATGTGCCTTAGCAAGCGAAGCGAGCTTAGGCACATTGATCCCAAAGTGCAAATAGAGCGATGGGCTACCCTTGATCGCCTTAGCAAGTGACGTTACGATTCATTAAAAAAAGAGTTCTAAAAGAGAGGTTTCTGATATGAAAAAAGTTTTATCTGCTGATGTGTTGAGTCCAATTTTGGCTTATATGCGTTTGGACGCGCCCCATAAAATGATCTTGGAGTCGATCCCTCGTGAAAAAGAGAATGCGCGTTTTTCAATTGTAGCCTATCGGCCAGTCAGTGAAGTCAAGTTTGAAAATGGCATTCTCTATTACAATGATCAAATTGTTGAAGAGGATCCTTTGGACTTTTTGAATCGCATCACGGTCAAAACGAAAACTTCAGAAGAGCTTCCTTTTAACGGTGGAGCGATTGGATTTGTCGGCTATGACTTGATTGGTCTCTATGAGAACATTGGTTCCATTCCGGAAGATACGATCGGCACACCAGATCTTCACTTTTTCTTATATGAAAGCTATGTGATTTTTGATCACAAAAAGGAAAAGGTCTATGTGGTGGAAGAGAACCTCTATAGTGGACGGAGTGAAGCAGAGCAAGCGTCGAGCTTGGAGCAAGTATTAGCACAATTGGCAAGACCTGCAAAAGAAGAGTTTCAGGACAAGGACCTGCATGCGCTTCATTTCCACAATCATTTGGAGCAAAAAGAGTTTGAGGAAATGGTAGCCCTAGCGCGGGACTATATTCGAAAAGGAGATATGTTCCAATGCGTGCTCAGTCAACGTTTTTCAGCTGATTTTTCAGGAAAACCATTGGATTATTACCGCAATTTGCGCGTGACCAACCCTTCGAATTATCTCTACTTTTATGATTTTGGGGAGTACCAAATTATCGGTGCCAGTCCAGAAAGTCTGGTGTCGGTCAAGGATCGAGTGGTGACAACCAATCCCATTGCGGGCACACGTCCCAGAGGGATCGATGAAGAGGCTGATCGGCAATTGGCAGCTGAGTTGACAGGGGATCCAAAAGAAGTCGCAGAACACCGGATGTTGGTGGATCTAGGGCGAAACGATATTGGGCGTATCGCTCAAAATGGATCAGTTGAAGTGACCAAATATATGGAAGTGGAATTCTTCCGTTATGTCATGCACCTGACCAGTGTGGTCAAGGGGCAATTGCTTCCTGGACTAGCCTCCATTGAGGCTTTGAAGGCAACTCTTCCAGCTGGAACCGTTTCGGGGGCTCCCAAGATTCGAGCCATGAAGCGAATCTATGAAGCAGAAAAAGAAAAACGAGGCGTCTATGCGGGGGCCATTGGCTATCTCTCTGTGACGGGGGATCTTGATTTTGCTATTGCGATTCGAACCATGATCCTCAAAAATAAGAAGGCTTATGTGCAGGCCGGAGCAGGAATCGTTTATGATTCGATCGCTGAAAATGAATACCAAGAAACCGTCAATAAGGCAAAATCGATGACAAGGATTGGAGAAGAAGGATGATTTTATTAGTAGATAATTACGATTCATTTACCTACAATTTAGCACAGTATATCGGAAAATTTGATGAGGTCCAGGTGCTTCGAAATGATGATCCGGATCTGTACCAAGCTGCCCAAGACGCAGATGCCTTGGTCTTTTCTCCAGGTCCAGGTTGGCCAAAGGATGCGGGCAAGATGGAGGAGATGATCCGAGATTTCGCAGGGGTCAAACCAATCTTGGGGATTTGCTTGGGGCATCAAGCGATTGCGGAAGTTTTTGGAGGGCGCTTGGGATTGGCACCACAGGTCATGCATGGCAAACAAAGCCAGATCCAGCTAGAAGCTCCCTCTCCGCTATACGCGGGTGTCGCAAAAGAGGTCCCAGTCATGCGTTACCATTCGTTGACGATTGAAGACATGCCAGAGGATTTTGTCATTACCTCTCGGACGACGGATGACCAAGCGATTATGGGGATTCAACATCGTAGCTTACCGATTTATGGTTTTCAATACCATCCAGAAAGTATCGGAACGCCAGATGGGCTCAAGACCATCGAAAATTTTGTCAAACTAGTCAAGGAGCGGAAGATGAAACAAGTGCTTGCAAAAGTAGCAGAAGGAATGGATCTAACCAGTGCAGAGTTAGAAGCGGCCATGGAGGAAGTCGTTGCTGGTCGTGCTTCAGAAGCACAGGTGACGGCCCTTCTTCTAGGTCTTAAAATGAAGGGAGAAACGGTTGAAGAGCGGACGGCTATTGCAAAAGTGATGCAGGCCTATGCAGTCGCTATTCCTACGGAAGTTCAAGGAGCAATGGACAATTGTGGAACGGGGGGCGATCGTTCGTATAGTTTCAATATTTCAACAACAGCTGCCTTCGTCCTTGCTGGTGGTGGGATTAAGATGGCGAAACACGGAAATCGTTCAATCTCTTCCAAATCTGGTTCTGCGGATGTATTAGAAGCTCTAGGGATTAACCTTGATTTGGGTCCAGAAGACTTGGGACGAGTGTTTGAAAAGGCGGGAATTGTCTTCCTATTTGCCAAAAATCTGCATCCTGGCATGCGCTATATTATGCCTGCTCGCTTGGCGCTAGGGGTTCCAACGGTGATGAACTTAACTGGTCCTCTAATCAATCCGATTCCTCTAGGAACCCAGCTATTGGGAACCAGTCGTCCTGACATGCTAGAAAGTACGGCAGAGATTCTAAAAAATTTGGGTCGGAAACGCGCAGTAGTGGTGAGTGGTCCACAAGGTTTGGACGAGGCAGGCCTTGATGGAGAAACCCAGCTCGCTATTCTGGAAAATGGACAGGTTACCTTATCCAGCTTTCAACCAGAAGATATCGGAATGGAGCGCATTGAAATTGATCAAGTACGAGGTGGAGACGCCAAACGCAATGCGGAAATTTTGCTCAGCGTCTTGGAGAATGAAGCAAGTCCCTTCTTAGAGGTGACTGTCTTGAATGCTGGCCTTGGTTTTTATGCCAACGGCAAGGTAGATTCTATCAAGGAGGGGATTGCCTTGGCACGTGAAGTGATTGCCAGTGGGGCTGCCCTTGAGAAATTGAGATTATTACAGGAGTATCAAAAATGAGTCAAGAATTCTTACCAAAGATTCTAAAGGAAAAGGCGCGTGAAGTGGCTGCGATGAAAGAAGAGGAACTCCAACCTTTGCGCAAGACTTACCGCCTGTATGATTACCTAAAGAGTCATCCAGAAAAGCTTCAGGTCATTGCGGAAGTGAAAAAGGCTAGCCCGAGTCTGGGAGATATTCATGTCGATGTGGATATCGTCGCTCAGGCTAAGACTTACGAAGAAAATGGGGCAGTTATGATTTCTGTCTTGACCGATCAAGTTTTTTTCAAGGGCAGTATCGACTATCTCCGGGAAATATCTAGTCAAGTGCGTATTCCCACCCTCAATAAAGATTTTATTGTGGATGAAAAGCAAATAATTCGGGCACGAAACGCAGGGGCGACCGTGATCTTGTTGATTGTTGCAGCCTTATCAGAGACTCGTCTGCAAGAGCTCTATGAGTTTGCGACCCATCTTGGCCTGGAGGTCTTGGTGGAGACCCATAATCTGACAGAACTAGAGGTAGCTCACCGGATTGGTGCTCAGATCATCGGGGTGAATAATCGCAACTTGGTGACCTTTGAGACTGATCTTCATACTAGCCTGGAATTGGCGACCAATTTTGAACAAGAACCGGTTTACATCTCTGAGTCTGCTATTTTCGCAGCAGCAGACGCGCGCATGCTGGCTCCTTATTTTAATGGCATTCTCGTTGGGACAGCCCTCATGAAGGCAGACAATGTGGCTGAAAAAGTAAAGGAGTTGCAGATTGACAAAGGTTAAAATTTGCGGATTGTCCACTCCGGAAGCTGTCCAGACAGCTGTTGAGGCCGGTGCGGACTACATTGGTTTTGTCTTTGCACCAAGCAAACGGCAAGTGACGCTGGAGCAAGCTCGGCAGTTGGCTACAGGGATTCCAAAGGGGGTTCAAAAAGTCGGTGTTTTTGTATCGCCGCAAAGAGAGGAAGTGGAGCAAGCTTGCCAAGTTGTGGGCTTGGACCTGATACAAGTGCATGGATCGATGGATGAAACCATCTTGCAAGACCTTCCCCAACAGACGATTCGCGCTGTTCAAGTGGGAAAAGACGCAGCTCTTCCTGAGACCGGTGCCGATTATCTGCTCTTTGATGCTCCTGTAGCAGGAAGTGGAGAGACTTTTAACTGGCAAGAACTCGAAACCCAAAACTTCACAAAGCCCTTCTTTATTGCAGGAGGCTTGACGGAAGACAATGTAGCAGATGCTATTCGCTTCTTTCATCCTTATGCGGTGGATGTATCCAGTGGGGTCGAGACAAATGGAATAAAAGATCAAGAAAAGATAAAACGATTTATAGAAAGGGTCAAGCATGGCATATAAACAACCAGATCAAAACGGATTTTACGGGCGGTTCGGGGGACGATTTGTCCCTGAAACCTTGATGACAGCAGTTTTAGAATTAGAAGAAGCCTACAGAGAAAGTCAAGCAGATCCTTCTTTTCAAGCAGAATTGGATCAGCTTCTGAAACAATATGTCGGTCGGGAAACACCGCTCTATTATGCTAAAAATCTTACCAAGTATGTCGGTGGAGCCAAGATCTTTCTTAAAAGAGAAGACCTCAACCACACAGGGGCTCATAAAATTAATAATGCCCTAGGACAGGTTTTATTGGCACACCGGATGGGCAAAAAGAAGATTATCGCAGAAACAGGGGCCGGACAGCACGGTGTTGCAACGGCAACGGCAGCTGCTTTATTTGATATGGAATGCACCATCTACATGGGGGAAGAAGATGTCAAACGCCAAGCCCTCAATGTCTTTCGGATGGAGTTATTGGGCGCCAAGGTTCAATCAGTAACAGATGGGTCACGTGTTCTCAAGGATGCGGTCAATGCTGCCCTTAGAGCCTGGGTAGCAAATGTGGAGGATACCCACTATATCATGGGGTCTGCTCTAGGACCTCACCCATTCCCAGAAATTGTCCGTGATTTTCAAAGTGTCATTGGCCGAGAAGCCAAACGCCAATTTGCAGAGCAAAATGATGGTGCACTACCAGATGCAGTTTTAGCCTGTGTAGGAGGCGGATCGAACGCCATTGGCCTCTTTTATCCTTTTGTTGAGGATGCCTCTGTTGCCATGTATGGGGCAGAAGCTGCTGGGCTTGGAGTAGATACAGACCAGCATGCAGCAACCTTGACCAAGGGGCGTCCGGGAGTCCTTCACGGCGCCTTGATGGATGTGTTACAGGATGCGCATGGACAGATTTTAGAAGCTTTCTCGATTTCAGCAGGTCTCGATTATCCAGGGATTGGGCCAGAGCATTCTTATTTCCATGACATCAAGCGGGCGACCTATGTGCCAGTGACAGACAAAGAAGCCCTAGAAGCCTTTCAATTGCTTTCGAAAGTAGAAGGAATCATTCCAGCCCTGGAATCGAGCCACGCTATCGCCTATGCGGTGAAGTTGGCTAAGGAAATGGGGCCTGAAAAATCCATGATCGTTTGCTTATCAGGTCGTGGGGATAAAGATGTGGTACAAGTCAAAGACCGCCTAGAACAAGAGAGGGGAGAGTAAGATGGGAAAGACCTTAACAGAGCATTTACAAAAGCTGAAAGACCAGCAGCAAGGGATATTTGTTCCTTATATTATGGCAGGAGATCATGAAAAAGGCTTGGCAGGTTTGCAGGAAACCATCCAATTTTTGGAAGATCTTGGTGTCTCAGCTATTGAGGTTGGCATTCCTTTTTCGGATCCGGTGGCAGATGGCCCTGTGATTGAAGAGGCGGGACTACGAAGTTTAGCCCATGGGACGACGACACAGGAACTGGTGCAAACGATCCAGCGCTTGAAGACTACTGTTCCTTTGGTCATCATGACCTATTTCAACCCCTTGTTCCAATATGGGCTCGAAAACTTCTTTAGAGATGTAGAAGGAACAGCGGTCAAGGGAGTGATTATTCCGGATCTTCCTCATGAGCATGCGGATCTGGTAGAGCCTCTATTAGTGGATAAAGACATCGCTTTGGTGCCACTAGTGAGCTTAACCACAGGAATCGAGCGCCAGAAGAAATTGATCCATGATGCAGAAGGATTTATCTATGCCGTTGCTGTCAATGGAGTGACGGGGAAAGCTGGTAGCTATCGAGATGATTTGGATCACCATTTGACCCAATTACATGAAATAGCGTCTATTCCTGTTTTAACAGGTTTTGGAGTTTCCAGCATGGAGGATGTTCACCGTTTCAACAAGGTCTCAGATGGGGTTATTGTGGGGTCCAAAATCGTTAAGGCTCTCCACCAAGGGGAGACAGACGCCATCTCTCGTTTTATTTCTCAAGCAGTGAAGGGTTAGAAGCTTCATTCCATTCATCATCAGCTTGATTCTCCTAGATCAAGCTCTTTGTCTACTATTTTAAACATTCCCCTCGTTGGCCTTTACAAACGAGGTTTTCTCGTTACAATAGAGGTAGTAACAAGAAAAGAGGAGAAGAGAATGTTAAGCCTTGAAGAGATTGATCAAGTCATCCAGTCAGGTCCTTTTGAACCAACCTGGGACTCTCTTAGCCATCAAGTCTGTCCAGATTGGTATCGGGATGCCAAATTTGGAATGTTTATCCACTGGGGCGTCTACAGTGTACCTGCCTTTGGTTCGGAATGGTATTCGCGAAATATGTATATCCAAGGGAATCCTTGTTATGACTATCATAGAGAGCATTTTGGAGACCAGGCCGGCTTTGGCTACAAGGATCTCATTCCTCTTTTTACAGCCGATCGCTTTGATCCGGCATCTTGGCTAGATCTCTTTCAAAAAGCGGGAGCCCAGTATCTTTTTCCAGTTGCGGAGCACCACGATGGTTTTCAGATGTATGCCTCTACTCTCTCGCCTTATAATAGTTTAGAAATGGGGCCGAGACGAGATGTCTTAGGAGAGCTGAGGAAGGAAGCAGAAAAACGTGGCCTGCACTTCTGTACGTCCTCTCACCGGGCAGAACACCAGTTTTTCTTTTCACATGGCAAGGAATTCACTAGTGACATTCCGCAAGAAGTCCCAAGAGACAGCCTTTATTGGCCAGCGGAGTCAGAGCCAAAGGATCATTTTGATCTGACTTCTAAGCCTTATCCAAGTAAAGAATTCTTGGAAGATTGGCTGTTGCGAACCTGTGAACTGGTGCGGGACTACCAGCCAGAGCTCCTTTATTTTGACTGGTGGATCCAGCATGAGAGTTTCCGTCCCTACTTGATGCGCTTTTTGGCTTATTATTACAATCTAGCAGCACAAGAGGATCGCAAGGTGGCTGTTTGTTACAAACAGGACGCCCTCCCTTTCGGTTCAGGAATCGTCGAGATGGAGCGGGGAGGATACGGAGAGACTCAAGCCTTTCCGTGGCAAATGGATACCGCGATCGCCCGTAACTCTTGGAGCTATACCCAGGATCTAGCCTACAAGACCAGTAAGGAATTACTACAAAATTTAGTTGATGTTGTGGCCAAAAATGGCAATCTTCTGCTTAATATTGGACCCAAGGCAGATGGCACGATCCCTGAGCAAGACCAAGACATCCTCACAGAGATCGGGGACTGGCTGGCGGTAAATGGAGAAGCTATTTATCAGAGTCGGCCTTGGCGGGTGTCATCGGACGGACCGACCGAGGCCCAGGAAGGTTCCTTCTCAGACGGAGAAGCGCCACTCTATACCAGCCAAGATTTCCGCTATACCATGCGTGAAGGCCTACTTTATGCTATCCAGCTGGAACCAAGTGAACGGACAGAAGAGCTGACCTTACCGTCTCTCGCCTATGATCTCAAGCAACCGAGAATTCTTCATGTGCGCATTCAAAAGCTAGAGCTCCTTGGAGAAAGTCAGCTTCTTTCTTGGAGCCAAGATGAGACAGGGCTTCATCTTCAGTTACCAGCTTGTAGGAAAAAACAACCGCGTGTTTTGCGCCTCAGCTTTTAGTTTTCTTGAAGCTTTCTATAAGGAATCGTTTAGGTTTCTCTTGTATACTGTACTCATCCAATAAGAAATGAGGTACAGAAAATGAAAATCTCAGTTAATTATCCAAAACGCTTTAAGAAATTGCCACAACAAGGTTCTTGTTACGGCGAATAAACACTTCTCTTCATTTTTCATAAGAAACTCCTAA
The DNA here is from genome assembly GCF_943193075.1 of Streptococcus caecimuris. Lineage (NCBI taxonomy): Bacteria > Bacillati > Bacillota > Bacilli > Lactobacillales > Streptococcaceae > Streptococcus > Streptococcus caecimuris. The sequence continues at coordinate 16,918 of NZ_CALPCT010000020.1, forward strand.
AGAAGTCTCTACCCGAAAGGGTAGAGTTTTTATGTACCAGAGACCTTGTGATTCGTGGTATAATAGGCCTATGGAAAAAAAGAATAAATTACTACTCATCGACGGGTCTTCCGTCGCTTTTCGTGCCTTTTTCGCACTCTATAATCAAATTGATCGCTTCAAAAATGCCAATGGTCTGCATACCAATGCGGTCTATGGCTTTAACCTCATGTTGAGCCATCTCTTGGAGCGCATCCAACCAACCCATGTCCTCGTTGCTTTTGATGCAGGAAAGACGACTTTTCGGACGGAGATGTATGCCGACTACAAAGGGGGCCGTGCAAAAACTCCAGATGAGTTCCGCGAGCAGTTTCCTTTCATTCGTGAGCAACTGGATCATTTGGGAATCCGCCATTATGAGCTGGCCCAGTATGAAGCGGATGATATTATTGGAACACTAGATAAGATGGCAGAAACTACTTCGGTGCCATTTGATGTGACCATTGTCTCTGGGGATAAGGATTTGATCCAGCTGACAGATGACAATACGGTGGTTGAGATTTCCAAAAAAGGGGTAGCAGAGTTTGAGGAATTCACTCCAGCCTATCTCAAAGAAAAAATGGGTCTGACACCAGAGCAATTTATCGACCTCAAGGCCTTGATGGGAGATAAATCGGATAATATCCCAGGTGTGACTAAGATCGGAGAAAAGACAGGGATCAAACTACTCCTAGAGTACGGCTCTCTCGATGGTATTTACGAGCATATCGATGAGATGAAGGCTTCTAAGATGAAGGAAAACCTCATCAACGATAAGGAACAGGCCTATCTGTCTAAGACTCTCGCGACCATTGATACCAATGCGCCCATTGAGATTGGGCTTGACGATATCACCTATACGGGCCCTCATCTAGAAAATCTCGCCAAGTTTTATGAGGAGATGGGCTTCAAGCAACTCCGTCAGGCCTTGGATCTCAGTGGAGAAGAAGCAGCTCCTGTAGCCATTGACTATACAGAAGTCGAGCAAGTCACTTCAGATATGCTCACGGAAGATAGTTTCTTCCATTTTGAGATTTTTGGGGACAATTACCATACGGAACCCATCATCGGTTTTGCATGGGGGACCGAAGGTCAGCTCTACGCGAGTACAGATACTGGTCTTTTACAAACACCGATTTTCAAAGAATTTCTCGAAAAAACGCCCCTCAAGGTCTATGACTTCAAGCGGGCCAAGGTCTTGCTTAGCCACTTGGGCATTACCCTTCAAAATCCCGCGTTTGACAGTCGATTGGCCAAGTATCTCTTGTCGACCGTAGAGGACAATGAAATTTCAACCATTGCGAGTCTCTATAGTCAGATTGCGCTACCGCTGGACGAAGTCGTTTATGGCAAGGGAGCCAAAAAAGCTATCCCAGAAAAGGCGGTCCTATTAGAGCATTTGGCACGGAAAGTCGCTGTTCTACTGGATACCGAAGAGCCCATGGTGGAACAGTTGCAAGCCCATGACCAGCTAGATTTGCTCTATGATATGGAGCAACCACTAGCAGCTGTTTTGGCCAAGATGGAAATCGCGGGGATCAAGGTAGAGCGCCAGACCCTAGAGGATATGCAGGTGGAAAACGAAGTGGTCTTGGAGCGCTTGACTCAAGAAATCTACGAGCTTGCAGGAGAAGAGTTTAATATCAATTCTCCAAAACAATTGGGGGTCATTCTCTTTGAAAAATTGGGACTCCCTCTTGAATATACTAAGAAGACAAAAACCGGCTATTCAACAGCCGTTGATGTCTTGGAACGCCTGGCTCCAATTGCACCGATTGTGTCTAAGATTCTTGAATACCGCCAAATTGCTAAGATCCAGTCGACCTATGTCATCGGTCTTCAAGATTGGATTTTGGAAGATGGGAAGATCCATACCCGCTATGTACAGGATTTGACGCAGACAGGCCGTTTGTCCAGTGTGGATCCCAACCTGCAAAACATTCCTGTCCGTTTGGAACAAGGTCGTCTTATTCGTAAGGCCTTTGTCCCAGAAGAGGAAAACAGTGTCTTGCTGAGTTCGGACTATTCACAAATCGAACTGCGCGTCTTGGCCCATATTTCGGGAGATGAGCATTTGATTGATGCTTTTAAACATGGGGCAGATATCCATACATCGACTGCTATGCGAGTTTTCAATATTGCAAAACCTGAAGATGTGACGCCGAACGACCGTCGCAATGCAAAAGCAGTAAACTTCGGTGTGGTTTATGGAATTTCCGACTTTGGACTGTCTAACAACCTAGGGATCAGTCGAAAAGAAGCCAAGGCTTATATTGAGACCTACTTCGAACGCTACCCTGGCATCAAGGACTATATGGAGAGAGTGGTACGGGAAGCGCGTGATAAAGGCTATGTGGAGACCCTCTTCAAGCGTCGTCGGGAGATTCCAGATATCAATTCTCGCAACTTCAATGTTCGAGGCTTTGCGGAGCGGACAGCTATTAACTCACCCATCCAAGGATCTGCAGCAGACATCTTGAAAATTGCCATGATCCACTTGGACCAAACGCTAGAAAGAGGAGCATACAAGACCAAGATGCTTCTTCAAGTGCACGATGAAATCGTTCTGCAAGTGCCAAGTGATGAACTGGCAGCGATCAAAGAACTAGTCAAAGAGACCATGGAATCCGCTATCGAACTTGCAGTACCACTGGAAGCTGATGAAAACGAAGGCAAGACATGGTATGAAGCCAAATAAAATTGAGTTTGTTCAAAACAGAAAGCGGTAGGAGACTTTTCAGTTTCCTACCTCTTTTAATGACAAACACTTGCAATGCCTTCCGTATTGTTATACTATTTAAAGAAAGGAAACGCATACAAAAGGAGATTCTTATGGCTTATTCATTTCGCAATCCTAGTGATGGCATTATCAAACATTACCTAGAAACGAGCAAGATCATCGCTGTAGTTGGATTATCTGATCGTGAAGACACAACCAGTCATCGTGTCAGTAAGGAGATGCAAGAGCGGGGCTATCGGATTATTCCTGTTAATCCTCGTGCAGCCGGTGGCCAGATTCTTGGAGAAACGGTGTATGCTAGCTTGCAGGAGATTCCTTTCCCAGTAGATATCGTCGATGTATACCGACGCAGTGAGTTTTTACCAGATGTGGCACGTGATTATATTGAGACGGATGCGAAAATTTTCTGGGCACAATTGGAGCTGGAAAATCAAGAAGCAGAAGAAATCCTTCGTGGAGCTGGACGAGAAGATATCGTCATGAACCGCTGTATCAAACGGGAACACACCCGACTGATCTTAGGAGACTCCCTATACGGTTTATAAATGATAAACAATTGATCATAGAAGAAAACCCCAGCTTGCTGGGGTTTTCTTCTTACTCTTATTCAGTTTCATGGCTTGGATGGCCTGTAAAATGGCGCGGCCCTTGTTTGATCTGCTTGATTTGATCATAAAAGGCAATTTGGCAGTTGATAAAGTAAGGCATGGTATAAAAGCCGATGACATCGCGCGTGAAGTAATTCAAGAAGTACCAACCAATCAAGGTTAGATCGAGTACCAAGCGATTGCTGCGGAACCCTTTCATGGTTTCACGACTTTGGCGAAGGACTCCAAAGGCTCCCTTGTAGTCGCCGTCTCGTAATTGCTCATAGAGGATCAATTCGACCAAGCTGAGACTGTAGTATTGTGGCAGGTAAAAGAGGAGGCCAATCAGGCCAAGTATGACACCAGCAGTCATCAGAGGCATTTGTTGCATGAGAGATTGGAATTCAGGACTGGAAGCACTCAGAGTGCTAGGGTTGCTCACCTTATCGTAGATCGCTAAAAATCGAATGCTGGCGTAGGTGCTGATGAGACTCCCCACATAGAGGATGAGTCCCCATAAAAAGAGGACGGCTTGCTTCAAGATCAAGGTGGCAAATACAGAGGTAAAGCGATCTTGTTTAAAGATATCTAAGACACGTGTTCGGTGTTCGATCTTGGGATTAATCGTATCTAAATAGCTAAAAGTCGCACCAACCACTAAAATGGAGATGACAAAGGAGACGACAGAAGGAAAGAGTTGCCGCTGGATCATGTAGATACTTGCTTGCTGCAAGGTCATATCTGGTAGTAGATCGACCAGATCTTGCCCACTTAAGAGGAAGTTAGCAAGAATGGTCAACAGGACCGGAAGAGCAAAAAGGATAGCTAAGCCCGGTTGCTGGACTTGCATGGTACGTGCCCGGAGGCGAATCAGTTTAAGGTTCATAGATGACACTCTCTTCATAGTAGTACTTTTTATTATAACATAAGTCCGTGACAGAGCCGGTAAAATTTGGTACAATCGTACAGGTGCTCACAGGAAAACTGTGACAGGAATAAGAAGGCTGGGACTGTTTTTCCCAGTACGGAGGTAACCATGACAGATTCACCGATTCAATATCGATTAATCAAAAAAGAAAAGCATACAGGTGCTCGTCTGGGAGAAATTATCACCCCTCACGGGACCTTCCCAACCCCAATGTTTATGCCTGTAGGGACTCAGGCAACCGTTAAGACCCAATCGCCAGAAGAACTCAAGGAAATGGGTTCCGGAATTATCTTGGCCAACACCTACCATCTCTGGCTTCGTCCCGGGGACGACTTGGTCGCAAAAGCAGGAGGACTGCACCAGTTCATGAACTGGGACCAGCCGATTTTGACAGATAGTGGAGGCTTCCAAGTCTATTCATTAGCGGATACCCGCAACATCACCGAAGAAGGGGTAACCTTTAAAAACCACCTCAACGGCTCGAAGATGTTCCTCTCTCCAGAAAAGGCCATCTCCATCCAAAACAATCTAGGGAGCGACATCATGATGTCCTTTGATGAATGCCCTCAGTTCTATCAGCCCTATGATTATGTGAAAAAATCAATCGAACGGACCAGTCGTTGGGCAGAACGTGGCCTGAAGGCTCACCGTCGTCCTCATGATCAAGGTCTTTTCGGGATTGTTCAAGGGGCTGGATTTGAAGACTTGCGCCGTCAGTCTGCCCAAGATTTGGTCAGCATGGACTTTCCAGGCTATTCCATCGGTGGCTTAGCTGTTGGGGAAAGCCATGAAGAGATGAATGCCGTGCTTGATTTCACAACTCCGCTCTTACCAGAGAACAAGCCACGCTATCTCATGGGAGTAGGAGCTCCAGACAGTTTGATTGATGGGGTTATTCGTGGAGTGGACATGTTTGACTGTGTCTTGCCGACGCGGATTGCGCGAAATGGTACCTGTATGACTAGTCAAGGACGCCTAGTAGTGAAAAATGCGCAATTTGCAGAAGACTTTACACCGCTGGATCCCGAATGTGATTGCTACACTTGTAAGAATTACACCCGAGCTTATCTTCGCCACCTCCTCAAGGCAGATGAGACCTTCGGCATTCGCTTGACTAGCTACCACAACCTCTATTTCTTGATCAACCTCATGAAACAGGTCCGTCAAGCCATCATGGATGACAATCTCTTAGAATTCCGTGAGCATTTCGTCGAAAAATATGGCTATAACAAATCAGGACGGAATTTCTAGAAATAGATAAATAGGAAGAAAAAAGACTACATCCATCTGAGAATAATAGGAATAACTGCTAGACGCAGTAGTTGATTGGTATCTTTGTTCGCTTGTTAAGCTCCAAAGATAACCTAATCAACTGTGCGGGGGCGAGACGACGAACAAATTGGATATAAATTTGTTCTGTCTCGCTCCCTTTTTCCTATATAATAGCAACTTTTTTAGCACTCTATTTCTTTCGAAAACACTTTCATCAAAAAAACGAAAAAAATCTTCTCAAATCCCTTGCATTGGGCCTTTGTTTGTGTTAAACTACTATGGTGCTGTGAAAAACAGCTATTAGCTTTGATGCAAGAGGTTGCGACACGCTCGGTTGCATTGCCACGCAACGCGCGTCGGTTTTCTTGTGGAGCTAGCCTATTATCTTAAATAGACGAAAAGGAGAAAAAGATGGCAAACAAAAAAATCCGCATCCGTTTGAAAGCGTACGAACACCGTACACTCGACACAGCGGCTGCAAAAATCGTAGAATCAGCTACTCGTACAGGTGCACAAGTTGCGGGTCCAATCCCACTTCCAACTGAGCGTAGCCTCTACACAATCATTCGTGCGACTCACAAATACAAAGATTCTCGCGAACAATTCGAAATGCGTACACACAAACGTTTGATCGACATCATCAACCCAACTCAAAAAACAGTTGACGCTTTGATGAAATTGGATCTTCCAAGTGGTGTAAACGTAGAAATCAAACTTTAATCTAAAGCTTGATCTAGAGCATAAAAAACGCTCGTTAAAAACTTTTTGAATAAAAAACTATAGAAAAGGAACTATTTTCTCATGACAAAAGGAATCTTAGGGAAAAAAGTGGGAATGACTCAAATCTTCACTGAAGCTGGCGAATTGATCCCTGTAACAGTTATCGAAGCAACTCCAAACGTTGTTCTTCAAGTTAAAACTGTTGAAACAGATGGTTACAACGCTATCCAAGTTGGTTTCGATGACAAACGCGAAGTATTGAGCAACAAACCTGCTAAAGGACATGTAGCAAAAGCTAACACGGCTCCTAAGCGCTTCATTCGTGAATTCAAAAACGTTGAAGGCTTGGAAGTTGGTGCTGAAATCACAGTTGACACTTTCGAAGCTGGAGACATTGTTGATGTAACTGGTACTTCTAAAGGTAAAGGTTTCCAAGGTGTTATCAAACGCCACGGACAATCACGTGGACCTATGGCTCACGGTTCTCGTTACCACCGTCGTCCAGGTTCTATGGGACCTGTTGCACCTAACCGCGTATTCAAAGGTAAAAACCTTGCAGGACGCATGGGTGGCGATCGTGTAACAATTCAAAACCTTGAAGTTGTACAAGTTGTTCCAGAAAAGAACGTTATCCTTATCAAAGGTAACGTACCAGGTGCTAAGAAATCTCTTATCACTATCAAGTCAGCAGTTAAAGCTGGTAAATAATAAGGAAAGGGGAATACAGTCAAAATGGCAAATGTAACATTATTCGACCAAACTGGTAAACAAGCGGGCGAAGTTGTTCTTAACGATGCGATCTTTGGTATCGAACCAAACCAAGCAGTTGTATTTGATGTGATCATCAGCCAACGTGCTAGCCTTCGTCAAGGAACTCACGCAGTTAAAAACCGTTCAGCCGTTTCAGGTGGCGGACGCAAACCATGGCGTCAAAAAGGAACTGGACGTGCTCGTCAAGGTTCTATCCGCTCTCCACAATGGCGTGGTGGTGGAATTGTCTTCGGACCAACTCCACGTAGCTATGCGTACAAACTTCCTCAAAAAGTTCGTCGCCTTGCGCTTAAATCTGTTTACTCAGAAAAAGTTGCTGAAAACAAATTTGTAGCCGTTGATTCTCTTGAATTTACAGCTCCAAAAACTGCTGAATTTGCAAAAGTTCTTGCAGCTTTGAGCATCGATTCTAAAGTCCTTGTTATTCTTGAAGAAGGAAATGAATTCGCAGCTCTTTCAGCTCGTAACCTTCCAAACGTGAAAGTTGCGACTGCTACAACTGCAAGTGTTCTTGACATCGCAAATAGTGACAAACTTCTTGTTACTCAAGCAGCTATCTCTAAAATCGAGGAGGTTCTTGCATAATGAATTTGTATGATGTTATCAAAAAACCTGTTATCACTGAAAAGTCAATGGCTCAACTTGAAGCAGGCAAATATGTATTCGAAGTTGACACTCGCGCTCACAAACTTTTGATCAAACAAGCTGTTGAAGCTGCGTTTGAAGGTGTAAAAGTTGCGAATGTGAACACTGTAAACGTAAAACCTAAAGCAAAACGCGTTGGACGTTACACTGGTTTTACTTCAAAAACTAAAAAAGCTATCATCACGCTTGCAGCTGATTCTAAAGCAATCGAGTTGTTTGCTACTGAAGCTGAATAATCTAAGGAGGAAATATCGTGGGAATTCGTGTTTATAAACCAACAACAAACGGTCGCCGTAATATGACTTCTTTGGATTTCGCTGAAATCACAACAAACACACCTGAGAAAACTTTGCTTGTTTCTCTTAAAAACAAAGCAGGTCGTAACAATAACGGTCGTATCACTGTTCGTCACCAAGGTGGTGGACACAAACGTCATTACCGTTTGATCGATTTCAAACGTAACAAAGATGGAGTTGAAGCAGTCGTTAAAACGATCGAATACGATCCAAACCGCTCAGCTAACATCGCACTTGTACACTACACTGACGGTGTGAAAGCTTACATCATCGCCCCTAAAGGTCTTGAAGTAGGTCAACGTATCGTATCAGGACCAGAAGCAGATATCAAAGTCGGAAACGCTCTTCCACTTGCTAACATCCCAGTTGGTACTTTGATCCACAACATCGAATTGAAACCTGGTAAAGGTGGAGAATTGGTACGTGCTGCTGGAGCTTCTGCTCAAGTATTGGGTTCTGAAGGTAAATATGTACTTGTTCGTCTTCAATCAGGCGAAGTTCGTATGATTCTTGGAACTTGCCGTGCTACAGTTGGTGTTGTCGGAAACGAACAACATGGACTTGTTAACCTTGGTAAAGCGGGACGTAACCGCTGGAAAGGTGTTCGCCCTACAGTTCGTGGTTCTGTAATGAACCCGAATGATCACCCACACGGTGGTGGTGAAGGTAAAGCACCAGTTGGACGTAAAGCGCCATCTACTCCTTGGGGTAAACCTGCGCTTGGTCTTAAAACTCGTAACAAGAAAGCGAAATCTGACAAACTTATCGTTCGTCGTCGCAACCAAAAATAATCATAAGCAACTAGCTTACACTTTCCGCCAGCTCGGTAGCGCTGCATAGCAGCGCAAGCCGCTGTGGTACTAAATTTTAAAGGAGAAAATTACAAAATGGGACGTAGTCTTAAAAAAGGACCTTTCGTCGATGAGCATTTGATGAAAAAAGTTGAAGCTCAAGCAAATGACGAAAAGAAAAAAGTAATTAAAACTTGGTCACGTCGTTCAACGATCTTCCCAAGTTTCATCGGATACACTATCGCAGTTTATGATGGACGTAAACATGTACCTGTTTACATCCAAGAAGACATGGTAGGTCACAAGCTTGGTGAATTTGCACCAACTCGTACTTACAAAGGTCACGCGGCAGACGACAAGAAGACACGTAGAAAATAAGGAGAACATAAATGGCAGAAATTACTTCAGCTAAAGCAATGGCTCGTACAGTGCGTGTTTCACCTCGTAAATCACGTCTTGTTCTTGACAACATCCGTGGTAAAAGCGTAGCCGATGCCATCGCTATTTTGACATTCACACCAAACAAAGCTGCAGGGATCATCCTTAAAGTGTTGAACTCAGCAGTAGCAAACGCTGAAAACAACTTTGGTTTGGAAAAAGCTAACTTGGTAGTATCTGAAGCATTCGCAAACGAAGGACCAACAATGAAACGTTTCCGTCCACGTGCGAAAGGTTCAGCTTCACCAATCAACAAACGTACAGCTCACATCACAGTAGCTGTTGCAGAAAAATAAGGAGGTAAACTCGTGGGTCAAAAAGTACATCCAATTGGTATGCGTGTTGGTATCATCCGTGATTGGGATGCCAAATGGTATGCTGAAAAAGAATACGCGGATTACCTTCATGAAGATCTTGCAATCCGTAAATTCATTCAAAAAGAATTGGCTGACGCAGCCGTTTCAACTATTGAAATCGAACGCGCAGTAAACAAAGTTAACGTTTCTCTTCACACTGCTAAACCAGGTATGGTTATCGGTAAAGGTGGAGCAAACGTTGATGCACTTCGTGCAGCTCTTAACAAATTGACTGGTAAACAAGTACACATCAACATCATTGAGATCAAACGTCCTGACTTGGATGCTCACCTTGTTGGTGAAGGAATCGCTCGTCAATTGGAACAACGTGTTGCTTTCCGTCGTGCACAAAAACAAGCGATCCAACGTGCTATGCGTGCTGGGGCTAAAGGAATCAAAACTCAAGTATCAGGTCGTTTGAACGGCGCAGATATTGCCCGTGCAGAAGGATACTCTGAAGGAACTGTTCCACTTCACACACTTCGCGCTGATATCGATTACGCTTGGGAAGAAGCAGACACTACTTACGGTAAACTTGGTGTTAAAGTATGGATCTACCGTGGTGAAGTTCTTCCAGCTCGTAAAGACGCTAAAGGAGGTAAATAACCAATGTTAGTACCTAAACGTGTAAAACACCGTCGCGAATTCCGTGGTAAAATGCGCGGTGAAGCAAAAGGTGGAAAAGAAGTAGCATTCGGTGAATACGGTCTTCAAGCTACAACTAGCCACTGGATCACAAACCGTCAAATCGAAGCTGCTCGTATCGCCATGACTCGTTACATGAAACGTGGTGGTAAAGTTTGGATTAAGATTTTCCCACACAAATCATACACCGCTAAAGCTATCGGGGTACGTATGGGATCTGGTAAAGGGGCTCCTGAAGGTTGGGTAGCACCAGTTAAACGTGGTAAAGTGATGTTCGAAATCGCTGGTGTATCTGAAGAGATCGCACGCGAAGCACTTCGTCTTGCTAGCCACAAATTGCCAGTTAAAACTAAATTTGTGAAACGTGAAGCAGAATAAGGAGAGGTCATGAAACTTACAGAAGTAAAAGAATTTGTTAAAGAACTTCGTGGTCTTTCTCAAGAAGAACTCGCGAAGCGTGAAAATGAATTGAAGAAAGAATTGTTTGAACTTCGTTTCCAAGCAGCTGCTGGTCAATTGGAACAAACTGGACGTTTGAAAGAAGTGAAAAAACAAATCGCTCGTATCAAAACTGTTCAATCAGAAGCTAAATAATAGACTAGGGAAGGAGAATTTCAATGGAACGCAATAATCGTAAAGTTCTTGTTGGACGCGTTGTGTCTGACAAAATGGACAAAACAATCACAGTTGTAGTTGAAACTAAACGTAACCACCCAGTCTATGGTAAACGTATCAACTATTCTAAAAAATACAAAGCTCATGATGAAAACAATGTTGCTAAAGAAGGCGATATCGTTCGTATCATGGAAACTCGTCCGCTTTCAGCTACAAAACGCTTCCGTCTTGTAGAAGTCGTTGAAAAAGCGGTCATCATCTAATCATACCTGAAAGGAGAAAACGTAAATGATTCAAACAGAAACTCGTTTGAAAGTCGCTGACAACAGTGGCGCACGCGAAATCTTGACAATCAAAGTTCTTGGTGGTTCAAAACGTAAATTCGCGAGCATCGGTGATGTAATCGTTGCATCTGTAAAACAAGCTACTCCTGGTGGTGCGGTTAAGAAAGGTGACGTTGTAAAAGCTGTTATCGTTCGTACTAAATCAGGTGCTCGTCGTAAAGATGGTTCATACATCAAGTTCGACGAAAATGCAGCAGTGATCATCCGTGACGACAAAACTCCTCGCGGAACTCGTATCTTTGGCCCAGTTGCACGTGAATTGCGTGACGGTGGATTCATGAAGATCGTATCACTTGCTCCAGAAGTACTTTAATCAATCAAAAACAAACACAGTCCCCTGGCTCAGCCAGGGTGCCCATCGGGCGTAAGAATAAAAGGAGAATAAAATGTTTGTAAAAAAAGGCGACAAAGTTCGCGTTATCGCTGGTAAAGACAAAGGCGTAGAAGCTGTTGTTCTTACTGCTCTTCCAAAAGTAAATAAAGTTGTTGTAGAAGGTGTAAACATCATCAAGAAACACCAACGTCCAAATAACGAAAACCCTCAAGGTGCAATCGTTGAAAAAGAAGCTCCAATCCATGCTTCTAACGTTCAAGTTTTGGACAAAAACGGTGTTGCTGGACGTGTTGGCTACAAATTTGTAGACGGCAAAAAAGTTCGCTACAACAAAAAATCAGGCGAAGTGCTTGACTAATCACGAAGGAAAGGAGAAGTATAATGGCTAATCGTTTAAAAGAAAAATACCTTAATGAAGTAGTACCATCATTGACTGAACAGTTCAACTATTCATCAGTTATGGCTGTGCCAAAAGTTGATAAAATCGTTTTGAACATGGGTGTCGGTGATGCAGTATCAAATGCTAAAAACCTTGAAAAAGCTGCTGAAGAGCTTGCTTTGATCTCAGGTCAAAAACCATTGATCACTAAGGCTAAAAAATCAATCGCCGGCTTCCGTCTTCGTGAAGGTGTTGCGATCGGTGCAAAAGTCACCCTTCGTGGTGAACGTATGTACGAATTCTTGGATAAATTGGTAACAGTTTCACTTCCACGTGTACGTGACTTCCATGGTGTTCCAACTAAATCATTTGATGGACGCGGAAACTACACACTTGGTGTGAAAGAACAATTGATCTTCCCAGAAATCAACTTTGATGATGTTGATAAAACTCGTGGTTTGGATATCGTAATCGTAACTACAGCGAACACAGACGAAGAATCACGTGCATTGCTTACTGGCCTCGGAATGCCGTTTGCAAAATAATATAGGAGGTAAAACTAATGGCTAAAAAATCTATGATTGCTAAGAACAAACGCCCAGCGAAGTTCTCTACTCAAGCATACACTCGCTGTGAACGTTGTGGACGTCCACACTCAGTTTACCGCAAGTTTAAACTTTGCCGTGTTTGCTTCCGTGAATTGGCATACAAAGGTCAAATCCCAGGTGTCACAAAAGCATCTTGGTAATTTAAGATATCAAGGGCGTTAAAACTCCAAGTGAAAATAGGAAACTTGACGAAGAAACTTTAGTTTCTAGGAAAGTTTATCTTTTTCACACAGAGTTTAGCCCGGGTTCAGTTGGGCTTGCCAATTTGAACACGAGCTACAGCTTTGGCAAAAAAGACCAATTTTCTTTGGAGCATCGCTCCTGCATCAAATTGCCTATTTTTGCTCTCGCTGTTACGCTCACTGTATCATGTATTAACTAGCAAGTGCAACTTGCAAACTACTAGTAAGAGGAGAAATTATAATGGTTATGACTGACCCAATCGCAGACTTCCTTACACGTATTCGTAACGCTAACCAAGCAAAACACGAAGTACTTGAAGTACCTGCATCAAACATCAAAAAAGGGATTGCTGAAATCCTTAAACGCGAAGGTTTTGTAAAAAACGTTGAATTCATCGAAGATGACAAACAAGGCATCATCCGTGTATTCTTGAAATACGGACAAAACGGTGAAAAAGTTATCACAAACTTGAAACGTGTATCTAAACCAGGTTTGCGTGTTTACAAAAAACGTGAAGATCTTCCAAAAGTTCTTAACGGACTTGGAATTGCTATCCTTTCAACTTCTGAAGGTTTGCTTACTGATAAAGAAGCACGCCAAAAGAACGTTGGTGGGGAAGTTATCGCTTACGTTTGGTAATATTTAGTTCCCGATTTCGTTGTGACTCTTCGTTATTGTCTCTTGCCTAACCCAAAGTTATGTCTGCGAGACAATGCCTTGATTCACTTAGAAAATGAGACCTAAACATTAACTTTTAAATCAAAAAGATTTAAACCCCGTGAAAACTGGCCCGCAAAGGCCTGACAATTTAACAGGAGAATAAAAAACATGTCACGTATTGGTAATAAAGTTATCGTGTTGCCTGCTGGTGTTGAAATCACTAACAATGACAACGTTGTAACTGTAAAAGGACCTAAAGGAGAACTTACTCGTGAGTTCTCAAAAGATATTGAAATCCGTGTGGAAGGTACTGAAGTAACACTTCACCGTCCAAACGATTCAAAAGAAATGAAAACAATCCACGGAACAACTCGTGCCCTTTTGAACAACATGGTTACTGGTGTATCAGAAGGATTCAAGAAAGAACTTGAAATGCGCGGGGTTGGATACCGTGCACAACTTCAAGGATCAAAACTTGTTTTGGCTGTTGGTAAATCACACCCAGACGAAGTTGAAGCTCCAGAAGGAATTACTTTTGAACTTCCAAACCCAACAACAATCGTTGTTAGCGGAATTTCAAAAGAAGTAGTTGGTCAAACAGCTGCTTATGTACGTAGCCTTCGTTCACCTGAACCATACAAAGGTAAAGGGATCCGTTATGTTGGTGAATACGTTCGCCGCAAAGAAGGTAAAACAGGTAAATAATGTAGTTTGGTTGTTTTTCAACCAACCTTCATCTTACCAACTCAGTGCTTAGCACATGATTTTAAAATTAAGAGGTGAAAATTGTGATTTCGAAACCAGATAAAAACAAAATCCGTCAAAAACGCCACCGTCGCGTTCGCGGAAAACTCTCTGGAACTGCTGATCGCCCACGTTTGAACGTATTCCGTTCTAATACAGGCATCTACGCTCAAGTAATTGATGACGTAGCGGGTGTAACGCTCGCAAGCGCTTCAACTCTTGACAAAGAAGTTTCAAAAGGAACTAAAACTGAACAAGCCGTTGTTGTCGGCAAACTTGTTGCTGAACGTGCAGTTGCTAAAGGTATTTCTGAAGTGGTGTTCGACCGCGGTGGATATCTATATCACGGACGTGTTAAAGCTTTGGCTGATGCAGCTCGTGAAAACGGATTGAAATTCTAATAGGAGGACACTAGAAAATGGCATTTAAAGATAATGCAGTTGAACTTGAAGAACGCGTAGTTGCCATCAACCGTGTAACAAAAGTTGTTAAAGGTGGACGTCGTCTTCGTTTTGCAGCTCTTGTAGTTGTTGGTGACCGTAATGGCCGTGTTGGATTTGGTACTGGTAAAGCTCAAGAAGTTCCAGAAGCAATCCGTAAGGCTGTTGAAGATGCTAAGAAAAACTTGATCGAAGTTCCTATGGTTGGAACAACAATTCCACATGAAGTAACATCAGTATTTGGTGGAGCTCGTGTATTGTTGAAACCAGCTATCGAAGGGGCTGGGGTTGCTGCAGGTGGAGCAGTTCGTGCCGTTGTCGAATTGGCAGGTATTGCAGATGTTACATCTAAATCACTTGGATCAAACACTCCAATCAACATCGTTCGTGCAACTGTTAACGGTTTGGCACAATTGAAACGCGCTGATGAAGTTGCTGCCCTTCGTGGTATTTCAGTTTCTGACTTGGCTTAAGAAAGGAGATTCAAATGGCTCAAATTAAAATTACTTTGACTAAGTCTCCAATCGGACGCATCCCGTCACAACGTAAAACTGTTGTAGCACTTGGACTTGGCAAATTGAACAGCTCTGTTATTAAAGAAGATAACCCAGCAGTACGTGGTATGATCACTGCTGTATCTCACTTAGTAACAGTTGAAGAAGTAAAATAATCTATTTGAAATAGAAACAAAGTTTTCAGGGGTATGAGAGGTTCTCATCCCCTAAAACTAAATATAAGTATAGGCGAGTTTGTAGTTAGGACACCTTTTCCTGATTACATGCGTTAGCAATTTACAAAAGAGGAGAAAATTAATAATGAAACTTCATGAATTACAACCTGCTACAGGTTCACGTAAAGTCCGCAACCGTGTTGGTCGTGGTACTTCATCTGGTAATGGTAAAACTTCTGGCCGTGGTCAAAAAGGTCAAAAAGCTCGTAGCGGTGGCGGTGTACGTCTTGGTTTTGAAGGTGGACAAACTCCATTGTTCCGTCGTCTTCCAAAACGTGGATTTACAAACATCAACGCTAAAGAATATGCTATTGTGAACCTTGATCAATTGAACGCCTTTGAAGATGGTGCTGAAGTAACTCCAGTAGTACTTGTAGAATCAGGAATTGTAAAAGCTGAAAAATCAGGTATCAAAATTCTTGGTAACGGAGAATTGACTAAGAAGTTGACTGTTAAAGCAGCTAAATTCTCTAAATCAGCTGAAGAAGCTATCACTGCTAAAGGTGGTTCAGTTGAAGTCATCTAAGTGAGGTGACCTATGTTTTTTAAATTATTAAAAGATGCATTTAAGGTGAAACAAGTACGGTCGAAGATTTTATTTACGATCTTCATCATTCTTGTTTTCCGCATTGGGACCACGATTACAGTGCCTGGTGTAAATGCGAAAATTCTGAACAACCTTCAAGATGTGTCCTTCTTGAACATGCTCAGTTTGGTTTCTGGGAATGCCATGAGGAACTTCTCAGTTTTCGCATTAGGGGTTAGCCCATACATCACAGCTTCGATCGTCGTGCAACTTTTGCAAATGGATCTGTTACCTAAGTTTGTTGAATGGGGCAAACAAGGGGAAGTTGGTCGAAGAAAGCTCAACCAAGCAACACGCTATATTTCTTTGGTTCTAGCCTTTGTTCAATCCATCGGGATTACAGCTACCTTCCACACCTTGTCTCAGGCGAAATTAGTCGCAACTCCAAATACCAAGACCTATCTGTTAATCGGTGCGATTCTGACGACCGGTTCCATGATTGTGACTTGGCTTGGAGAACAAATCACAGATAAAGGGTACGGTAATGGTGTTTCAATGATTATCTTTGCAGGGATTGTGTCATCAATTCCTGAGATGATTAAAGAAATCTATGAAAATGCATTTGTGAACGTTCGTTCTGGTCAAATGACCAATTCCCTCATTTTTGTTGGGGTATTAATCCTTGCCGTCTTGGTTATTGTTTACTTTACAACCTTTGTAGAGCAAGCACAATACAAGATTCCAATCCAATATACAAAGATTGCACAAGGAGCTCCATCAAGTTCTTACCTTCCTTTGAAAGTAAACCCAGCAGGAGTTATTCCCGTCATCTTCGCTAGTTCGATTACAGCAGCGCCTGCTGCAATTTTCCAAGTGATTAGCGCTATGGGTTACAATGCAGGATGGGTGAAAACAGCTCAGGCCATGTTGGCTACAAATACACCAACTGGTGTGGCAATGTATGCCTTATTGATCATTCTCTTCACCTTCTTCTACACGTTTGTTCAGATCAATCCTGAAAAAACGGCAGAAAACCTTCAAAAGAGTGGTGCCTATATCCCAGGCGTTCGCCCTGGTAAAGGAACAGAAGAGTTTATGTCTCGTTTGCTACGTCGTTTAGCAAGCGTCGGATCAGTATTCCTTGGCTTTATTACCATCATTCCAATCCTGGCTCGAGATTTATTTGGTTTGACAGATGCAGTTGCTCTTGGAGGAACTAGTTTGTTAATCATTATTTCAACAGGTATTGAGGGAATGAAACAATTAGAAGGCTACTTATTAAAACGTAAGTATGTCGGATTTATGGACACAACAACAGAATAGAATAAGGTTGACTTTGTCAGCCTTCTATTTTGTTTTTAAATGGAAATAGGAATTCGCTCCTGCTTCCATTTAAAAACAAAATAAGGAGAATTCATCATGAATCTTTTAATTATGGGGTTGCCTGGAGCAGGTAAGGGGACCCAAGCAGCGAAAATCGTGGAAGAGTTTCACGTAGCGCATATCTCTACCGGCGATATGTTCCGCGCAGCGATGGCTAACCAAACTGAAATGGGTGTATTGGCAAAATCATTCATTGACAAAGGTGAATTGGTGCCCGATGATGTGACAAACGGAATTGTAAAAGAACGTTTGGCTCAAGACGACATTAAGGAAAAAGGATTCCTTTTGGACGGTTTTCCTCGCACGATTGAACAAGCTCATGCCTTGGATCAAATCTTGGTAGACCTTGGTTTGGAGCTTGAAGGAGTGATCAATATTGAAGTGGATCCATCCTGCCTCCTCGAGCGCTTAAGTGGTCGTATCATCCATCGTGAAACAGGTGAAACCTTCCATAAAGTATTTAACCCACCAGCTGACTACAAGGAAGAAGACTATTACCAACGTGAAGATGACAAACCAGAAACAGTGAAACGCCGTTTGGATGTAAATATTGCTCAAGGTGAGCCAATTCTTGCTCATTACCGTGCAAAAGGATTGGTCCATGATATTGAAGGAAATCAAGACATCAACGACGTCTTCAAAGATATCCAAAAAGTCTTGGAGAATTTGAAATAAAAACGTTTTAGTCACTTGCAATATTTGACAACAAGTGATACAATTAGTTAGTCTGACTTATAATTGTTACCTCTGTGCTCAGAGGAATGAATCGAAATTTATGGAGGTACTTTTGCGTGGCAAAAGACGATGTGATTGAAGTAGAAGGCAAAGTAGTTGATACTATGCCGAATGCTATGTTTACGGTTGAACTTGAAAATGGACATCAGATTTTAGCAACAGTTTCTGGTAAAATTCGTAAAAACTATATTCGTATTTTAGCGGGAGATCGTGTTACAGTGGAGATGAGTCCGTACGATTTGACACGTGGACGTATCACATACCGCTTTAAATAATCGAAAAACTTGGAGGGATAAAAATGAAAGTAAGACCATCGGTCAAACCAATTTGCGAATACTGTAAAGTAATTCGTCGTAATGGTCGTGTTATGGTAATTTGCCCAGCAAATCCAAAACACAAACAACGTCAAGGATAAGATAGAAAGGAGAAAACATGGCTCGTATTGCTGGAGTTGACATTCCAAATGACAAACGTGTAGTAATTTCATTGACTTATGTGTACGGTATCGGACTTCCAACATCTAAGAAAATCCTTGCTGCTGCAGGCGTTTCTGAAGATATTCGTGTTCGCGATCTTACACCAGATCAAGAAGATGCTATCCGTCGTGAAGTTGACGCAATCAAAGTTGAAGGTGACCTTCGTCGTG
Organism: Streptococcus caecimuris; assembly: GCF_943193075.1. NCBI lineage: Bacteria > Bacillati > Bacillota > Bacilli > Lactobacillales > Streptococcaceae > Streptococcus > Streptococcus caecimuris. The sequence goes on from NZ_CALPCT010000020.1 coordinate 35,452, forward strand.
AAGTAAACTTGAACATCAAACGCTTGATGGAAATCGGTTCATACCGTGGTATCCGTCACCGTCGTGGACTTCCAGTTCGTGGACAAAACACTAAAAACAATGCTCGCACTCGTAAAGGTAAAGCTGTTGCGATTGCAGGTAAGAAAAAATAAAATAAAATAAGGAGGTAAAAATCTTGGCTAAACCAACACGTAAACGTCGTGTGAAAAAGAATATCGAATCTGGTATTGCTCATATTCACGCTACATTTAACAACACAATTGTTATGATTACTGATGTGCATGGTAACGCAATCGCTTGGTCATCTGCAGGTGCACTTGGATTTAAAGGTTCTCGTAAATCTACACCATTTGCTGCTCAAATGGCATCAGAAGCTGCTGCAAAAGCTGCTCAAGAACACGGACTTAAATCTGTTGAAGTAACTGTTAAAGGTCCTGGTTCAGGTCGTGAGTCTGCTATTCGTGCACTTGCTGCTGCTGGTCTTGAAGTAACTGCAATCCGCGATGTAACTCCTGTACCACACAATGGTGCTCGTCCTCCAAAACGTCGCCGTGTATAATCATCAACAATTACACAGCTTTTCGTTTAAGAGGGAGTATAGCAAATGATTGAGTTTGAAAAACCAAATATAACAAAAATTGATGAAAATAAAGATTATGGCGTGTTTGTCGTAGAACCACTTGAACGTGGCTATGGTACAACACTTGGAAACTCACTTCGTCGTGTACTTCTAGCTTCACTTCCAGGTGCGGCTGTTACTTCAATCAACATTGAAGGTGTACTCCACGAATTTGATACGGTTCCAGGAGTCCGTGAAGACGTTATGCAAATTATTCTTAACGTTAAAGGAATCGCCGTTAAATCTTACGTCCAAGACGAAAAGATTATTGAACTTGATGTAGAAGGACCAGCAGAAGTTACTGCCGGTGACATTCTTACGGATAGTGACATCGAAATTGTAAACCCTGATCATTATCTATTTACGATCGGAGAAGGAGCGTCTTTGAAAGCAACGCTTACTGTAAACAGTGGACGTGGCTATGTTCCAGCTGATCAAAACAAAAAAGATGATGCACCAGTGGGAACACTTGCTGTAGATTCAATCTATACGCCAGTGACAAAAGTCAATTACCAAGTTGAACCAGCTCGCGTTGGTAGCAATGACGGTTTTGACAAGCTAACCCTTGAAATTTTGACAAATGGGACAATCATTCCAGAAGATGCCTTAGGTTTGTCTGCCCGTATTTTGACAGAACACCTAAATCTATTTACAAACTTAACTGAAATTGCTATTGCAACAGATGTTATGAAAGAAGTAGATACAACTTCTGATGATCGTATTTTAGAACGTACGATCGAAGAATTAGATCTTTCAGTTCGTTCATATAACTGTTTGAAACGTGCTGGCATCAATACTGTTTACGATTTGACTGAAAAATCAGAAGCAGAAATGATGAAAGTTCGTAACTTAGGACGTAAGAGTCTTGAAGAAGTTAAAATCAAACTTGCCGACTTAGGCCTTGGGTTAAAAAACGATAAATAGAGGAGGAATACATGGCTTACCGTAAACTAGGACGCACTAGCTCACAACGTAAAGCAATGCTTCGCGATTTGACTACAGATCTTATCATCAATGAAGCAATTGTAACAACTGAAGCACGTGCGAAAGAAATCCGTAAATCAGTTGAAAAAATGATTACTTTGGGTAAACGTGGTGATTTGCATGCACGTCGTCAAGCTGCTGCATTCGTACGTAACGAAGTTGCATCACAAAACTTTGATGAAGAAACAGGTAAATACTCAGAAACAACTGCACTTCAAAAATTGTTCTCTGAATTAGCACCTCGTTATGCTGAGCGCAATGGTGGATATACTCGTATCCTTAAAACTGAACCACGTCGTGGTGATGCTGCGCCAATGGCTATCATCGAATTGGTATAATATCATCAATTTTGTTGAGTGTTATGATGATGGAATACACTGTTATTCTTAGTCTAGCTCTGGTCTACCGCTGGGGATTTTCCCCAGCGGGAACACTCATCATATTGAATGAATGGTAGACGCTTGTTTACGAAATTGCTTTAATTTAAAACAATTTCGTAAGCAGGCGTTTTGTCTTGCTTTTCATGAGTAGTCGAGAATAGCAAAAAATGATATAATGGAACCCATATCTCCAATAGAAGAAAAAGGATTCAATGACAAAACAACAAGCAATTAAATTACTAAAAGAGAAGTACCTTAGTAATATGAAAGAGGATTCGGAACTCTTTGTCGGAGTTGAATTAGAGTTTCCGATTGTAGAAACAAATGGAAACAAAACAAATATAGAGGTGACGAAAAATCTTTTTCGAACCTTAGCCAACTTATCAGATTTTGAAGTTGAAAAAATAGATGACAATCAAAATCCCATTCAATTGATTCACTGTTCTTCTAAAGATCGTATTCTATTCGAGTTGAGTTACAATACAATTGAATTTGCATTTGAGAGAGCTCATTCTATAAATGAGGTAGCCAAACGTTTTGAGGCTTATTTGAAGATCATTCAACCGATTTTACAAGAAAATAATCACGAAATTCAAGGGCACGGAATCCATCCTTTGTGGAAAGAAAATGATAATAGCCCAGTGAAAATCGAACGATACAAGATGTTAATGGCTTTCCTTGCAATGAATGGTACAGGGATGAAGACACACTCCTATCCTTCGTACGGAGCATTTATATGCGGAAACCAGGTTCAATTGGATGTAAGGTGCGATAATTATATTCGCATCATTAATGCATTTAATAAAATTGAAGCAGCAAAAGCATATTTGTTTTCTAACTCAGAATTTTCAGCAGAGGCTTGGAATACAAAAATTGCTAGAGATATTTTCTGGGAAGAATCCTTACATGGTTATTATAAGGAAAATGTAGGGATTTATCCTAAGGACTACCAAAGCGAAGAAGAGTTTTTTAATAATCTCGCTAGAACGGCTATTTTTACAGCAACTAGAGAGGGGAAATCATATTATTTTAAACCAATTCGAGTGGAGGACTATCTAGATCAAAAAGAAATTACAGCCTATACGGCTGATGGAAATGAGAAGATCATTAACCCTGTAAAAGAAGATCTAAAACAACATCGAAGTTACCAATTTCAAGATTTAACTGCTCGTGGGACTGTGGAATTTAGAAGTGTTTGTACACAACCATTAGAAACCACCTTTGCCCCGATAGCCTTTGAGTTGGGCTTATTTGTACAGTTAGAAAAACTAGAAGACTATTTAGAAGATTCTTCATTCATTTACAATGAAGAACAGGATTATCGAAAACTTAGAAAGAAATATTCAAAGAAAATTCTAAGTACAGAAGAAAAAGAAGCGATACAATCCTTTTCAAAAGATCTAATAGGCATAGCTAAAGCAGGATTAATTAAAAGAGGTTACAGGGAAGAAAAATTTCTCATCATTAACAAAGAACTAGACTAATAGAAAAGTCTTATTGCAGGCTTTTCTTTATTACTTTAAAAAAACTTTCAAAAAAATAAATTTTTTTGGAAAAAAGTGTTGACAGTAAGAGTAGGTCATGATATACTAATATAGTTGTCGCGCGAGAGCGACAAAGACCTTTGAAAACTGAACAAGACGAACCAATGTG
>NZ_CALPCT010000021.1:0-31852 GCF_943193075.1 Streptococcus caecimuris
AGAGCCCACTCAACCACTGCGTCTTGCTCGACAATCCAAAAATAATTGAGAGGCTAGGACTTTTGTCCCAGCCTCCTCGCTCTTGTTTCTAACCTCTAAGAGACAATTGCTGCTTATTTTTTAAGTTTCTCGCTCACTTCTTTTGCAAGGACAAAGTTCCCCAAGGTCGCTGAACCATTGCCAGCAACTGCAGGTGTCACAATATAATCTCTCACATCAGGTACAGGGAGGTAACCGTTCAAGAGGGCAGTAAATTTCGTGCGAACACGATCTAACATATGTTGTTGAGCCATTACTCCTCCTCCAAAGACAATGACGTCTGGGCGGAAGGTAACTGTCGCATTCACTGCTGCTTGTGCGATGTAGTAGGCTTGAATATCCCATACATTGCTGTTGAGTTCAATGTTTTCCCCACGAATACCTGTACGAGCTTCCAGACTAGGACCAGCCGCAAGGCCTTCCAAACAGCCATTGTGGAAAGGACAAACACCCTTGAATTCTTTTTCCACATCCATTGGGTGTTGGGCCACATAGTAGTGCCCCATTTCTGGGTGCCCAGCTCCCCCGATAAACTCGCCACGTTGGATGACACCAGCTCCGATTCCTGTTCCGATTGTATAGTAAACCAAGTTTTCGATATGGCCACCCGCATTATTGCGTGCGACCACTTCGCCATAGGCAGAGCTATTCACATCTGTCGTGAAATAGATAGGTACATTCAAGGCACGACGGAAAGCCCCAACGATATCTACATTGGCCCAATTCGGTTTTGGAGTCGTTGTGATGAAACCATAAGTGTTTGAATTTGGATCGATATCAATTGGTCCAAATGAACCAATCGCAAGCCCAACTAAATCCTCAAATTTTGAGAAAAATTCAATACACTTATCAATCGTCTCAATTGGCTTGGTTGTTGGAAATTGTACTTTTTCCACAACATTATAGTTTTCATCACCAACCGCACAAACAAATTTTGTACCGCCAGCTTCCAAACTTCCATATAATTTTGTCATGTTGGCTCCTTTTTTATTATGAAAAATATCCTGTATTTATTATAGCATATTTTGTAGTCAATCTTTTTCTCTTCTCTAAAGAAAAAACACACCTTTTTTTGAGAAATAAAATTCAAGGACTGGAGATGATAGACCAGTCCTTGAGAACTTATTATTTCGATTAAGCTTTGACTTCGATGATCGCATCACCCTTCGCAACAGATCCAGTTGCAACAGGTGTGACAGAAGCAAAGTCAGCCGTGTTAGTGACGATCACCATAGTTGTGTCTTCAAGACCAGCTGCGGCAATTTTCGCTGCATCAAATGTACCAAGGACATCACCAGCTTTGACTTTATCGCCTTGAGCTACTTTTTGATCAAATCCTTCACCGTTCATTGATACTGTATCAATACCAACGTGGATCAAGATTTCAGCACCATTAGCTGTCTTCAAACCGTAAGCATGACCAGTTGCGAAAGCAATAGTTACTTCAGCATCTGCTGGTGCATAGACAACGCCTTCAGTTGGTTTGATGGCAATTCCTTGTCCCATCGCTCCACTTGAGAAGACAGGATCATTCACATCAGCAAGTGCTACAGCACTACCAACGATAGGAGAGATGATGGTTTCGTCTTGAAGAGATGCTGGAATAACTCCAGTTGTTTCTTCTTCAATAATTGCACCAGCTTCTTTGTCCTCTGCAGGAACTGATGAAGCTTCATCTTCATAACCAAACATATAAGTCAAACCGAAACTTAGTGCAGTTGTAAATACAACCATAAATACATATTTCAATAATTGACCATTTAGATAGAGAAGTGTACCTGGAATAATTGTAATACCAAATCCTGTACCAGCCAGATTTAACATAGATGCAATCCAACCACCTACAGCACCTGCTCCCAAAGCAATAACGAATGGTTTCACATAACGCAAGTTCACCCCGAAGATTGCAGGCTCAGTAATACCTAGCAAAGCAGAAATAGTTGCTGGGAATGCTAAAGCTTTCACTTTTTGAGATTTAGATTTTACTGCCACTGCTAAAGTAGCACCAGCTTGCGCAGTCATAGCTGCTGTAATGATTGCATTAAATGGATCTTTTTTATCTGCAGTAATTAATTGTGATTCAAGAAGATTAAAGATATGATGGACGCCGGTAACGACAATCAACTGATGAACGCCACCAATAAGAAGACCTGCAAGACCAAATGGTAAATTCAAAATAAACTTAGTTACATTTAGTACATATTCTTCGATACTGTGGAAGAATGGACCAATAATAAACAAAGCGAGGAATGACATGATTGTCAATGTGAATAATGGAACCAATAACAAATCTAAGACATCTGGAATTTTCTTATGGAGCCACTTTTCAAGTTTCGCACCAATTAGACCAACGAAGAAAGCGGGAAGAACTGAGTTCTGGAATCCAACCACATGATGGAAGATACCAAAGTATGTTGCTGCTTTAGAAGGATCTTCCGCTACAACCCACGCATTTGGAAGTGTCGGACTAACCATCATCAAACCAATTACAATCCCAAGAACAGGATTTCCTCCGAATACTCGGAACGCAGACCATGAAATCAAGGCTGGGAAGAAGGCAAACGCGGTATCAGTTAAAATTGTTGAATATGTATAAAAATCAGTAGATTTAAATGCGTCTGCTGTTGTACCAAACAAAGCCAAAACCTGGTCTTGAGCAATGGCACCACGAATCCCCATAAACAATCCAGTCGCAACAATTGCTGGTAGAATTGGAACAAAAACGTCTCCAAAGGTACGGATCGCGCGTTGGAACCAGTTTCCTTGTTTAGCGGCTTCTGCTTTCATTTCATCTTTTGATGATGTTGGTAAGCCAAGAGCTACTACTTCATCATAGATCTTGTTTACAGTACCAGTACCAAAGATGATTTGGTATTGACCTGAGTTAAAGAAAGCACCTTGTACTTTTTCAATGTTCTCAACAACATCTTTGTTGATTTTTGATTCATCTTTTACCATCACGCGAAGACGAGTCGCACAGTGAGCAACACTGCTAACGTTCTCAACCCCACCGATTGCATCGATGACCTGCTTTGCAATTTCTGTATTTGACATTTTGCAAAAATCTCCTTATTTTTTGTAATGTAAACGGTTAAATCGTTTCTACGTTTTTAATTGTACCACGTATTGAAAATATGTCAAGCGTTTTGCAGGATTTTTTTGAAACTTTTTTGGACTTTTTGACACCTTTTGACAGTATGAAACTATTTTCATTTTAAAACAGGCCTGTACTACGCTTTTTAGCACTTTAAATCAGACTTTTATTTTCATTTTCTTTCATATTTTCATAAATTTTCAACTTCTCCTCTTTTCTTCAGGCTGCAAAATAGCTGTCAATCGTTTGACATTTTTTGCCATTTTTTTCATTTATCGCTTGCATTTTTAATAGGAAATCGGTACTATGGAAGTAAGAAAAAATTCGGAGGAATAAAATGGAATGGACAACTGAACGTCGTTACAGACGTTACGAAGACTGGACAAAAGAGGAAAAGCAAGCCATCCAAGATCATATGGCCAAATCTCCTTGGCATACACACTATCATGTTGAGCCAAAAGCTGGTCTCTTAAATGATCCTAACGGTTTTTCCTACTTTGATGGAAAATGGATCTTGTTTTACCAAAATTTCCCATTTGGTGCAGCCCATGGGTTAAAATCATGGGTACAAACAGAAAGTGAAGACTTGGTTCATTTCAAAGAAACTGGTGTAACGCTTCTTCCAGACACAGATCTGGATAGCCATGGAGCTTATTCCGGATCAGCCATGCAGTTTGGTGACAAACTATTCTTATTCTACACCGGAAATGTTCGTGATGCAGAATGGGTTCGTCATCCTTACCAAGTAGGTGCTTTGATGGATAAAGACGGCAAGATTGAAAAAATTGACAAAATCTTGATTAATCAACCGGCTGACTCTACGGATCACTTTCGTGACCCACAGATTTTTAATTTCAAAGGTCAATTCTACGCTATCGTTGGTGGTCAAAACCTTGAGAAGAAAGGATTCATCCGTCTCTATAAGGCTGTAGATAACGACTATTCCAACTGGGTTACAGTCGGTGACTTGGATTTTGCAAACGATCGGACAGCTTATATGATGGAATGTCCCAACCTAGTCTTTGTAGGAGACCAACCCGTTCTCCTATACTGCCCTCAAGGCTTAGATAAAGCCGTTCTTGATTATGACAATATCTATCCAAATATGTACAAGATTGGGGCAAGCTTTGACCCAGAAAAGGCCAAAATGGTTGATGTATCTGAATTGCATAATCTCGACTATGGTTTTGAAGCCTATGCGACTCAAGGATTTAATGCTCCCGATGGACGTGCCTATACTGTTAGCTGGCTAGGTCTTCCAGACGTTTCTTATCCAACGGATTCCTATGACTACCAAGGAGCTCTCTCACTGGTCAAAGAATTAACCATCAAAGATGGCAAGCTCTACCAATACCCAGTTGAAGCCATCAAAGACTTGCGCGCTGAGAGTGAGGAATTTGCCAACAAGGCACAAACCAAGAACTGCTATGAATTGGAATTGCAGTTTGAAAAGGATAGCCAGAACGAAATCGTCCTCTTTGCCGATGCAGAAGGAAAGGGCTTAGTTCTCACATTTGATCTGGCTAAAGGATTGGTCACAGTCGATCGTAGCCAGGCTGGTGAGCAATATGCCCAAGATTTCGGTACGAGCCGTAGCTGCACAATCGCTAACCAAGCGACAACCGCTAATATTTTTATTGACAATTCGATATTTGAAATCTTTATCAATAAAGGAGAAAAAGTATTTTCTGGTCGGGTCTACCCACATGCAGATCAAAATGGAATCTTGATCAAGTCTGGAACCCCTACTGGAACTTACTACGAACTTGATTATGGTCGCAAAGCTAACTGATGTCGCCAAACTCGCCGGTGTCAGCCCTACTACTGTCTCACGGGTCATCAATAAAAAAGGATACCTGTCTGAAAAAACGATCCAAAAAGTCCAAGAAGCCATGCGAGAATTGGGCTATAAACCTAACAATGTTGCTCGTAGCCTCCAAGGAAAATCAGCCAAGTTAGTCGGCTTGATCTTTCCCAACATCAGCAATGTTTTCTATGCTGAATTAATCGACAAACTAGAGCACCAACTCTTCAAACACGGCTATAAAACCATCATCTGCAATAGTGAACACGACTCCGAAAAAGAGCGCGAATATATTGAGATGTTGGAGGCTAACCAGGTAGATGGCATCATTTCAGGAAGTCATAATTTGGGCATTGAAGATTACAACCGGGTAACTGCTCCTATCATTGCTTTTGACCGCAACCTCTCCCCAGAAATTCCGGTTGTCTCTTCAGACAACTACGCTGGCGGGGTGCTTGCAGCAGAAACTTTAGTAAAAACCGGAGCCCGAAATATTATCATGATCACAGGGAATGACAACTCCAACTCCCCAACAGGCTTGCGTCATGCGGGGTTTGCATCGGTTCTACCTGAGTCCATGATCATTAATGTTTCCAGTGATTTCTCCCCTATTCGCAAAGAAATGGAAATCAAACAGATTTTAACCCACCACAAACCAGATGCCATTTTCGCCTCCGATGATTTGACGGCGATCTTGATCATGAAAGTCGCTAGAGAATTAGATATTCAGATTCCCCAGGATTTGAAAGTGATTGGTTATGATGGAACCCAGTTCATTGAGACCTATACACCTGAACTGACAACCATCCAACAACCCCTCGAAGACATTGCTATCCTCATGGTGGATCTTTTACTCCAAAAGATCGAAGGAAAAAAAGTAGCGACTACCGGTTATTTCTTGCCCGTTAGTCTCCACTCTGGAAAAAGTGTCTAAAACAACCCCTACAGTTCTATACTGTAGGGGTTATTATTCGTCAAAAAAAGGCTGGGCAAAAATTGTCTAGCCTTTTATATTTATTTTATATTTAATAGAAATAACTGTATGACGCAGTGGTTGATTGGCATCTTTGTTCGCCTTTTAAGCTCCAAAGATGACCTAATCAACTGTGCGGGGGTGGAAAAACGAACTCTTTTAACTAGTTGGAGTTCTTTCCCACTCCCTTTTTACTTATTCTTCTGTCACAAATTGACTGAGGACACCATTGACAAATCGTGAAGAGGTTTCATCCGAAAAGGCCTTGGCCAATTCCACCGCTTCATTGACTGCGACGATCTGTGGTGTATCAAACTCTGTCATTTCATAAATTCCCAAACGAAGGATGTTTTTCTCTACCAAGGTCAAGCGCTCAACAGTCCAGCCGGTTTTCAAATGTTGACCGATTTGTTGGTCTAGTTGATCTTTTGACTGATAGACACCCGTCACGAGATTCATGAGAAAGGCAGGAAGATCGACTTCTTTGTCTTCTGCTAGGTCCTTGTCATGTAGATAAGCAAAGCGACAAGCTTCAACAATGTCTCCATCGTATTCCAAGGCCATCAAGGCTTGGAAGGCGCGCTCACGCAAATCTCGACGTGATTCTAATAAAATTTCATCAGTCATTGAGGAAGTCCTCATTAAACAAGTCTTTCAAGTCCGGTTTTGGAGATTTTTCCGTTGCGATACCGACAACGTGAATGTTGACAGCATCCAAGGTTACATCTGCCATATCATAAACTGCAGACTTGACCGCTTTTTGAATGGCTACAGCGACAGATGGTACAGCCACTCCGTATTCTAAATAGAGATAGATGTCTACTGAAACTTGACCATCTTCTTCTGTATGAAGGTAGACGCCACGTCCAAGGGAGCGTTTGGATAAGCTATCTGAAACACTCTTGTTTTCAAGCGAATAGACACCCTCTACTTTTGCTGTCGCAATCGCAATAATTTTTTCTAATACACGTGGTGCAATAACGATGTCACCAAATTGTTCAGTTGCCATAGAAGTTCCTTTCTATTTGACACCCTGAGATGTCTCTTATGCACGAGAAACGTAAGTTCCTTCAGTAGTGTTAATGACCAATTTTTGTCCAGCTTCGATGAAGTCAGGAACGTTTACGACCAAACCAGTTTCCATTGTAGCAGGTTTACCAGAACCAGTCACTGTAGCACCTTTGATAGATGGTTGAGTTTCTGCAACAGTCAATTCAACAGTTGTAGGAACGGTTACACCGATGACTTCGCTTCCGTAGAATTGAATTTTTACTTCTGAGTTTTCAAGGATGTAAAGCAATTCTTGTTCTACGTTCACAACTGGAATTTCATATTGGTCATATGTTTCAGTGTTCATGAAGTAGGCTGTATCATCCATTTTGTACAAGTATTGAGCTGGAACAGTTTCGATAATCGCTTGTTCAAATTTTTCTTCTGGACGGTAGCTTGTATCAAATGTTGAACCAGTACGGACATCACGCAATTTCATACGCATGATAGTGTTTCCTTTACCTGGTTTGTGGTGGCTAGCTTCCAAAACGCGGATCAATTTTCCGTCAGCTGTTTCAAAAGTCATACCAGCTTTCAATTTACTTGCTTCGATCATGTTTTATTACCTCTTTTTTAAAAATAGATTACTCTTTATTGTAACACACTATTTGATTTTTCTCAAACAGCAATTTTCTCTTTTTAGGAAGGCTAGAAGGCGGAGAGAGATTGCAGGAACGAGCCCTTAAAATATCTATATTTCCAACTCCATCTTCTCTATTCCTTATTGGTCCACAGGCACAATGTTGCCATCAGCATCTTTGGTGACATGGACATATTTGCCATCTACTTCGATGTAGAAGGTATGAGGCTTGTCTTGCGCTGGAGAGGCTTGTTTTTGAAGGTCATTGCCAAGGGCCTGACCCAAGTTCATCCCCATAATCATGTTCATGCCATTGCCACCTTCATTTTTAGCAGCTGCGACCAAGGCTTCATTGCGAGCACGACGTTCTTCGATTTCAATGGTATTGTACTTCATCGCTGCCAATTCACTGTCCAGTTTATTGACCTTGGCCATACTGTCTGCATCGTAGCTCAAATCTTCGATGAGGACATTGGTTAATTCGATACCATATAATTCTGTCCAAGTCTTGTTGACTTCGCGTTTTGCAACTTCATTGAAGACGTCTTGGTCTGCATTGATATTGTAAATATCCGCTTTATTTTCTGCTGTATATTTTGAAATGGCCACTGCAATTTTTGGAGCCAGATTTTGGCGCAAGGTTCCCTGAGCCACATCTTCCAAGGTAAATGGCTTATCTGCAGTGATTTGACGACTGACTGCACTGATGTAAAAGAGTACAGGATCTGCCACTTTAACATCATAAAGACCATAAAAACGAATACTAAGAAGTTGTTGGTAACGGTCGCTAAAATACTCGACTGGATTTTGAGTGCCAAATTTATTTCCTGTAAAAGGTTGCATCCGCACAAAAATAATTTCTTGTTGGGTGACCACTTGGGCTCCAAAGGAGAAACGATTCTTGAACTGATCCCACGTTCCTTTCACACCACCCTTTTCAAACAACCAGGCATTTTCACCGGCTTGCCATTCGTGGCTCCCTGCTTCTAGAAGGTCTCCTAGAAAAGTTCCATTATTGACCAAGAGAGCAACATAGCCTTGGGGAACGATGACGACAGAACCATCTGTCAATAGGCCCGTATTTTGGTTACTCTGACGAGAGCGCCCATCTGGATCTTTGGTTAAGAGCTGTCCCTTAATGGCCAAAGCTGTTGCTGGAACAGCTTCTGGCAGGGTAATGGCTTCCTTAAATTTACTATCTTGAAAACTTGAAATGCCCGCTGAAAGGGCTGCTTTAATAAATCCCATACATTCTCCTATCTGTAGAATTCAATTTCATCCACAACTTCGTAGACATCCAAGACCCAATCTTTTGGATTGTGCTTCAAGGATGCTTGGCAATATTCACACTTGTCGATTGAATCGATCGTCAGTGGCGCACCACAGTTCGGACAGTGATCACTAACGACTTCTGAATTCTTAATGATCTCTGTCTGAGCTCCATGTTCACGGAGGAAGACCATGCGGTAAACGGTAAAGAGATCTTTGGTTGGATCCCCTTCGATCACACGACCCGTTTCATCATTTCGGATGTAATCTCTCATCGTCGAAGACAGAATAACTTCAATGCGGTCATTGCCTTCTGGATTTTCGATAAAGTCTTTGATCTTCGAATCTTCCACACGCACGCGCTCTAGAACATTGGTTGTTTTGGCGCGAATATGCTCTTGCAACTGCGTCAAGTGTTGCTCATAAAGACTGGTACTTTCTAAGTTCCGCACAGAATTCCAATCTTTTTCTGTCCAGGCAGACTGCAATTGAAGATAAACCAGCTTGACTTGCGACAAGAAGCGGTCTTCATCAAACATTGGATCCAATTTACGGATACGGCGAATCGCTTCATAGTTGTTCTCAATTGGTCGACCAGCCCGTTCTTCGGTTGTCCGTTTTGGACCACTATTTGAAGAGAATGATTCATCACTATCATTAGCCTCTTTTGCAATATTATAGATAAATCCAATCAATCCAACGATAGCAAAAACTGCCACTACACCACCAGAGTCTGTTCCAGAACTAGAACTGTAGCTACTGGATCCACCAGACCAGCTGCTGCCACCAGACCAACTACTTCCGCCATCGGACCAGCTACTGCCACTATCGGACCAACTGCTACCACCACCTGAATCAATCAAGCTACTGCCACCACTATCTGTATTACCAACACCAGCATGGGCAGAAGGAGCAAATACAAATAGCAGGACTACTAGAAGAATTCCAACTATTACACTTCGTTTTTTCATAGGCCTCTTTTCTTATCTTTGTTTGTTACACAGGGGTTAAGAAAATACTGTCTATTTTATAGGACAATCAATTCTTTAGGAGCAAGAGTCAAGACTTCACAGCCAGTTTCTGTGATCAAGAGGTCATCTTCGATCCGCACACCAGAGAGGCCTTCGATATAAATCCCTGGCTCATCTGTCAAGACCATCCCTGCTTGAATCGCTTCTTTAGAAGTTTGGCTGAAGTATGGCTCTTCGTGGATATCTAGCCCAATTCCATGACCGATTCCATGCGTGAAGTATTGACCATAGCCGGCTGCCTCGATCACATCACGTGGGATTTTATCAAAATCACGGAAGCCAAGTCCATCTTTAGCCGCAGCAATCAAGGCTTGATTGGCTTTCAAAACGGTTTCGTAAATTTCTCTTTCCTTGTCGCTGACATGTCCTGCATAGATAGTCCGTGTCATATCACTGACATAGTGATCATACAAGCAACCAAAATCAAGGGTCAAGGCATCTCCTGCTGAAATGACCCGATCACTTGGAGTCGCGTGAGGCATGGCAGAGCGTTCACCAGCTGCTGAAATAATATCGAAAGATACACCAGAAGCTCCCAACTCCCGCATTCTAAAATCGAGGAAAGTCGCTGCTTCCAACTCTGTCGTTTTCCCTACCTTAATATAGTCTAAAATATCATGGAAGGCTTGGTCAGAGATGCTACAAGCTTTTTTAATGGCCGCAATCTCCGTTTCATCTTTAATCAAGCGCAATTCCATTACAAAGTTCGCTAGAGATTGAAGGCTAATGCCACTGAAAACAGAAGCCATACGGGCATGGTAGGCTACCGTCACTTCGTCCTCAAAACCAAGTTCTTTGATGCCAAGGTCCTTAACGATCTCTGCAGCTGCAGTCAACTCATCGCGGGTTTCCACAATCTCTACAAAGGGGAAACAAGTCGCATGGGCATGGATGGTGTAGCGCGAATCTGTAAAGAGGACCACGCGTTCTTCTGTCACCAAAGCGGTCCCGTTTGAACCCCAGAAATTGGTCAAATAATAAACATTTTTCAAATTGTTAATCAATACCGCTTTGAGGTTTTGGGCTTTCATTTTGTTTCTTAAGTTGCTGATCCGTTGATTCATTGTAATTTTCCTTTCAAATATTGTCCTGTGTAGCTAGCAGGATTTGCTGCTACTTCTTCTGGTGTTCCGGTCGCAATAATGGTTCCGCCACCGACACCACCTTCTGGTCCTAAATCGATGATATGGTCTGCTGTCTTAATGACATCCAAATTGTGCTCAATCACAAGGACTGTATTGCCATCATCCACAAACCGCTCTAAGACTTTGATCAAGCGAGAAATATCTTCGGTATGGAGTCCGGTCGTTGGTTCATCCAAGATATAGAAGGATTTTCCTGTAGAGCGCTTGTGCAATTCAGAAGCCAACTTCATCCGCTGCGCTTCCCCACCTGAAAGGGTGGTCGCTGGTTGCCCCAGCGTTACATAGCCTAAGCCCACATCTTGGATGGTCTTGAGTTTGCGTTCAATTTTTGGAATGTGTTTGAAGAATTCAACTGCCTTATTGACCGTCATATCCAGCACTTCTGCAATATTTTTTTCCTTGTAGTGGACTTCTAATGTCTCACTATTGTAACGACGTCCATGGCAGACTTCACAAGGAACAAAGACATCCGGCAAGAAGTGCATTTCAATCTTGATGATCCCATCTCCTGAGCAGGCTTCACAACGCCCGCCCTTAACATTGAAACTAAAGCGGCCTTTTTTATAGCCCCGAATTTTGGCTTCATTGGTCTGAGCAAAGAGATCGCGAATGTCATCGAAGACACCTGTATAGGTCGCTGGATTGGAACGAGGAGTCCGACCAATCGGGCTTTGATCAATGTCGATCAAGCGATCGATATGCTCAATCCCCTGAATCGTCTTGTATTTCCCTGGTTTTTCCGAATTGCGGTTGAGCTTTTGAGCAATGGCTTTTTTCAAGATGCCATTGATCAAGGTCGATTTTCCAGAACCGGAAACTCCAGTGACTGCGATGAATTTTCCTAGAGGAAAGCGTGCTGTGATGTCTTGTAAGTTATTCTCACTGGCCCCCGTAATTTCAATATAGCGACCATTCCCCGAACGGCGCTCTGTCGGAACCGGAATCTTGCGCTTGCCGGACAAATACTGGCCAGTGATGGATTTGCTGTTGCGTGCTACCTGCTTTGGAGTTCCTGCTGCAACGATCTCTCCCCCAAAGACACCGGCACCTGGGCCGACGTCGATCAGGTAGTCTGCCTCTCTCATGGTATCTTCATCATGTTCGACGACGATCAAGGTGTTGCCTAAATCGCGCATCTTCTTGAGACTGGCGATCAGGCGGTCATTGTCCCTTTGGTGGAGGCCGATAGACGGCTCATCCAAGATGTAAAGGACACCAGAGAGGTTGGAACCGATCTGGGTTGCCAAGCGAATGCGCTGGCTTTCTCCACCTGATAAGGTCCCAGCAGATCGTGACAAGGTCAAGTAATTGAGCCCCACATTGTTTAAGAAGGTCAAGCGATCCTTGATCTCTTTTAGGATCGGTCTTGCAATCGTAGCTTCATTGTCTGTTAAGATCAACTGATCTACGGCTTTTAAGTGGTCCGCAATCGATAGATCTGACACTTCCCCGATATGCATCCCCTTCTCCCCGCCGACACGAACAGAAAGAGCCTGGTCATTGAGGCGGTAGCCATGGCAGGTCGCACAGGTCAATTCGTTCATATAAGAGCGCATTTGATTGCGAGTGAAATCACTATTGGTCTCACGGAAACGACGGTGAATGTTGTTTACGACCCCTTCAAAAGGAATTTCGATATCCCGAACTCCACCAAACTCATTTTCATAGTGGAAGTGGAATTCCTTCCCGTTTGAACCATAGAGGACCAAGTCCTTTTCTTCTTGAGAAAGATCGGAAAAAGGTCGGTCCATATCAACGCCAAAATGGATCATAGCCTGCTCCAACATCTGTGGATAGTAGTTGGAAGAGATCGGATTCCAAGGAGCGAGTGCTCCTTCGCGAAGGGTTAAGCGATCATCTGGCACCACCAAATCCAAGTCCACCTCTAGCTTAATGCCCAGCCCATCACAGTCTGGACAAGATCCGAAAGGCGCATTGAAAGAAAAGAGGCGGGGCTCTAATTCAGGAACGGTAAAGCCACAGACTGGACAAGCATAATGCTCAGAAAAGAGTAGCTCCTTGCCATCCATGGTATCAATCACCACATAACCATCCGCAATCCGAAGGGCTGCTTCAATCGAATCAAAGAGCCGCGAGCGAATGCCCTCTTTGATCACGATTCGGTCCACCACCACTTCAATCGTGTGCTGCTTGCTTTTAGATAGTTCTGGAACCTCTGTCACATCATAGATCTCACCATCGACCCTCACCCGGACATAGCCGTCTTTTTGCACCTTTTCAATGATATTCTTGTGCTGGCCTTTTTTCTTGCGGATAATGGGAGCTAGAATTTGCAGGCGCTGGCGCTCTGGTAATTCTAAGACTTGATCGACAATTTGCTCAACCGAAGAAGCTGTAATCGCTCCATGCCCATTGATACAATAAGGCGTCCCTACACGTGCATAGAGCAAGCGCAAGTAGTCATTGATCTCTGTTGCCGTCCCTACTGTAGAACGGGGGTTTTTACTGGTCGTTTTTTGGTCGATGGAAATAGCTGGACTCAAGCCGTCAATGGAGTCCACATCTGGTTTTTCCATATTTCCTAAGAACTGCCGGGCATAGGCTGATAAGCTCTCCACATAGCGGCGCTGACCTTCTGCATAGAGGGTATCAAAGGCCAGACTGGACTTTCCAGAACCAGACAAACCCGTCACCACTACCAATTTGTCCCGTGGAATTTCCACGTCTATATTTTTTAAATTATGGGCGCGTGCCCCATGAATGACAATTTTATCTTGCATGTTCTTACTCTAATCACCTTTTTGTTAACCTCCATTATAACAAATTTTTTAGTATTCTTTTATCCAAAACCGTCCTTTTTCTGATATAATGTTAAGGTGTAAAAAAACAAGGGGAGGCACCATGAAACAGGTCTTTTTATCGACAACGACTGAATTTAAGGAAATAGAGACGCTGGAACCCGGTAGCTGGATCAACCTTGTTAACCCTTCTCAAAGTGAATCGATGGAAATCGCCTCTGCTTTTAATATCGATATTGCAGACTTACGGGCACCACTCGATGCGGAAGAAATGTCCCGTATGACCATCGAAGATGAGTATACCTTGATCATCGTCGACGTTCCCATCAAGGAAGAGCGGAACAATCAGACCTACTACGTGACGATTCCGCTAGGGATTATCCTGACAGAAGAGGCTATTATCACGACTTGCTTAGAGAAATTGCCGCTTCTCGATATCTTTATCAACCGACGCTTGCGGAATTTCTATACCTTTATGCGGTCGCGCTTTATCTTTCAGATCCTCTATCGCAACGCTGAACTCTACTTGTCTGCGCTTCGTACCTTGGATCGCAAAAGCGAACAGATTGAAAGCCAATTGCACAAATCAACGCGTAATGAAGAGTTGATTGAGTTGATGGAGTTGGAAAAAACCATCGTCTACTTTAAGGCCTCTCTGAAAACCAATGAGCGCGTGATCAAGAAATTGACAAGTGCTACTAGTAACATCAAGAAATACCTAGAAGACGAGGATCTGTTGGAAGATACCTTGATCGAAACCCAGCAGGCCATCGAGATGGCAGATATTTATGGAAATATCCTGCACTCCATGACCGATACCTTCGCATCGATCATCTCCAACAACCAGAACAACATCATGAAGACCCTGGCCCTCGTCACCATTGTCATGTCCATTCCGACCATGATCTTTTCGGCCTACGGGATGAACTTCAAGGACAATGAGCTTCCGCTCAATGGCGAACCCCATGCCTTCTGGCTGATTATTTTCATCGCCTTTGCCCTGACTGGGTCTCTTGTCGTCTACCTCATCCATAAAAAATGGTTCTAACACCTACTAATAACACTAAGGAGTATTTATGTCTCAATTTGATTTGAATCAACTAAGCAAGAAAAACCAAGAATTTATCCGGATCGCCAAACACCAATTGCTTGAAAACGGAAAGACAGAGGAAGAAGCAGAAAGCCTCATCCAAGAAATTCTTCCAGCTATCCATGAAAACCAAGGAAAAGGAATTCCGGCACGGACCCTTTTTGGAGCTCCAACTGTATGGGCGAACTCTTTCAGCGAGAAAGAACGCTATGAAAAAGAGCATCCGAAATTAAACGATGCTCCCTCTCTCATGATTTTGGATTCCTTCCTCTTTATCTTTGGAGTCTTTGCTGCGATTAGCGCCTTTATGAACTTGGTCGCACCGCGTCGTACTGGCTATGGTTTGATCACCTTGATCCTTGGAAGTTTGACAGGGGCTTTGCTCTTGTACCTTATGTACTACTTCTTCTATCAGTATATGGATGGTACCAAAGATCGTAGCGAACGTCCTTCTCTTTGGAAATCCATGCCGATTCTTGTTGGAGTCATGTTCCTTTGGGTCATTGTCTTGTCCTTTACTTCTTTACTCCCACAGGTTCTCAACCCAACTATTCCAGATGTCCTTGCCATCGTTTTAGGAGCTTTAGCACTTGTCCTTCGCTTCTACCTCAAGAAACGCTTTAATATTAAAAGCTCGAGCACAGCACCTGCAACTCGACGCTAAAAAGAAACGGATGAAGTTTTCATCCGTTTTTGTTTTACTGTATTCCCCTGTTCAATCTTTTTGAAAAATAGAGGACTAAGTCATCATTGTTTTCACAAGAACTGTAAGGGTCCAAGGGCTGATCCCTAAACCAAACTCCAGATCCGTCTGGGATATAGCCCCGTTTGACATACAATCTCTGAGCAGGTCCATAACCTGAGTGTAAACCAACCCCTAAAGTAACAATCTCTGATAGTAGCCGGACTCTCTTTTCCGCCTCTTCTAAAAGTTGATTCCCAATTCCTCGATTTCTAAACGGCTCAAAAACATTAAAATCAGATAGTTCAGGATAGACTCCCACGAAAGGGCCGTGCTTGGCAACAGGCAATATAGTGATATAACCTGCCACAAATCCATCCGACTCAGCTACTAATACGTCCCTCTCTCTATTCTCCTGTTCCTGAAAATAGCTAGTCAAGATATCCTCTCTACCTGGCCACCCTTGGTGGATAAAGGCTTTAGAGATGTGCTCAATATCTGCCTTTATCATCCTCCTGATGATTACACCTTCCTTCATGTTGCGCTCCTTGATACCTTTCTCTTCATCATTATAGCATAATTAGAGCTTGGGAAAGGTCAAAGAGCTTCACACGGACCTAACTCACTATCACATTTCTATGCTCGCAAAAAAGATCCAAAAGGGTCTGAAAAAGAGGTCCCCCGGACCTGAAAAAAAGACCCGTAAGGGTCTTTTCTTTAATCTTCGTTTACGAAAGGCATCAAAGCCATTACGCGAGCGCGTTTGATAGCTGTTGTTACTTTACGTTGGTTCTTCGCTGAAGTTCCAGTTACACGACGAGGAAGGATTTTCCCACGTTCTGAAACGAAACGGCTAAGAAGCTCAGTATCTTTGTAATCGACATATTCGATTTTGTTTGCTGCGATGTAATCAACTTTTTTACGGCGTTTGAATCCGCCACGACGTTGTTGAGCCATGTTTAATTCTCCTTTATAGTTTTAATTCGTTAAACCCATTCTTAGAATGGAAGATCGTCGTCTGAGATATCCATTGGATTAGCTCCAAATGGATTTTCTTCACGACCAAAGTTTGGCGCTGCATTGCTTGGTTCAGATCCACCAAAGCTTGGGGTTGCATTTCCAGCAAAACCACCATTACCTGATGAATAACCACCACCTGCATGCCCTTCGCGTGCTGCACGGCTTTCCAATAGTTGGAAGCTGTCTGCTACGACTTCAGTGACATAAACACGTTGACCTTGCTGGTTTTCGTAATTACGTGTTTGAATGCGACCGGTAATCCCAATCAAAGCACCTTTCTTAGCCCAGTTGGCTAAGTTTTCTGCTTGCTGACGCCAGATCACACAGTTGATGAAATCGGCTTCGCGCTCTCCATTTTGACTCTTGAAGTTGCGGTTGACAGCTAGGCTGAAAGTAGCAACTGCTTGATTGCTTGGAGTGTAGCGAAGTTCAGCATCACGGGTCATACGACCGACAAGTACAACATTGTTAATCATAAGTCACCTCGGATGATTTCTTACGCGTCAACTTTTACGATCATGTGACGAAGAATGTCACCGTTGATTTTTGAAAGACGGTCGAACTCGTTAAGAGCTACAGCGTCATTCGCTTCAACGTTTACGATGTGGTAAAGTCCTTCACGGAAATCTTGGATTTCGTATGCAAGACGACGTTTTTCCCAATCTTTTGATTCAACAACAGTTGCACCGTTGTCAGTCAAGATAGAATCGAAACGTGCTACCAAAGCGTTTTTAGCTTCTTCTTCAATGTTTGGACGAATAATATAAAGAATTTCGTATTTAGCCATTGATAATGTTCCTCCTTTTGGACTAATGACCCCCTGTCTTTGCAAGGGGTAAGTGAGGTTTACTCACAAGAAACTATTATACCAGACTTTGCGAACAAAGGCAAGAATTATCTTTAGGATTTAAAAAATGATTCTGGACGTCCCCTTCGAGAAAAAAGAAAGAAATGTCCTAAAAAATGACATTTTATGGAAGAAACTATTCCCACTCTTCCTCTCCTTTCCTTAAAGAAAACTGATATCAGTTAGCTTTAAGCTTGAGTCTTTATACTAGCCACAACAAATCTCAAGAAACGAGGAACGATTATGAATTATCTTATCATCCCCGCCTATCAACCGGATCTGAATCTTGTCAAACTGGTTCGCTTGGTTCACGCTAAGAGCGATCTCCACATCATCGTCATCGACGATGGGAGTGACGCTGACAAGAAAGTGATCTTTGACAAATTAGAGGGTCTTGCGACAGTTCTGACTCATGAGCACAACCAAGGAAAAGGACAAGCACTCAAGACTGCTTATGCCTACATCCTAGAAAGAGGCACCTATGGAAGCATTGTTACAGCTGATGCAGACGGTCAGCACAAAATTTGGGATATTTTCAGGGTTGTTAACCAATCTCAAGAGCATCCTGGAACACTTATTCTAGGAGCCCGCGCCTTCTCTGGAAAAGTTCCTTTGCGTTCTGCCTTCGGGAATAAATTGACCCGCTTCTTGTTTAAGCAACAAACCGGAGTGGCGGTCAGCGATACCCAAACGGGCTTACGGGCTTTTACTACGAATCTCTTGCCTTTCATGCTCGAGGTTGAAGGACAGCGCTATGAATATGAAATGAATGTGCTTCTCGCAGCAAGCAAGTCCTTCCCCATCGTGGAAGTTCCCATTGAGACGGTCTATATCAATGACAACGAAGGCTCCCACTTCCGACCTATTCGAGACGGCCTCATGATCTACAAGGACATGTTTAAGTTTGCCCTCTCCTCTCTGAGTAGTTTTATCGTTGACTATCTGGTCTACGCTTTCTTCCTTTTCGTGATGATGGCCGTGCCCATTAGTCTTCGCATTCTCCTAGCGAATGGGATCGCTCGTGTGACGAGTTCCATCTTTAACTACTCGACCAATAAGCACCTAGTCTTTAAGAACAAAGACAGCGTCGCTAAAACTGGAAGTGGTTACTTTGGTCTAGCCCTCGGCCTCTTTATTCTCGATACGCTCTTGATTCGACTCTTCTATACTGCTTTCGGGCTCAATCTCCTGATCAGTAAGATTGTCGTCGGCTTCCTCCTCTTTCTGGTCTCATGGGTGATCCAGAAAAAAGTGATCTTCAAAGAAAGGACTGCTCCCCACCATGAAATTCTTTAAAAAATCTTACACCTATGCTGCCTGCTTTGGCCTGCTTTGGCCTTCTTTTGACCAGCAGTTTTAGCTACTCTATGCTCAAGACCTTTGTCTTATCCGATGCCATCAAAACCGTAAAAGCTACGACTACGGACACCAAGGCAGCCAAAAAAGCAGCTGCATCGGCAACAACGACCGATACCAGCTATTCAGATGACAATATCCAGGTGACTTTAACAGAAAAAACGGTTGAAAATACCCAGGTTTACATCGCAGATATCACAGTCAGCTCATCTGACTACCTCAAAACAGCCTTTGCACAAAACACATACGGAACCAACGTGACAGCCAAGACCTCTGTCACAGCTGCCAACAACAGTGCTATTCTGGCAGTGAATGGTGACTATTACGGGGCTAACAGTACAGGATACGTCATCCGAAATGGAGTGGTCTACCGCGATACCGTTCGGGAAGATTCAAGCAATGGTGACCTAGCCATTTACAAGGATGGATCCTTCAAAATTATCTATGAAGATGAGATCTCTGCGGATCAATTGGTCAAAGACGGGGTCGTCAATCTCCTCGCTTTCGGTCCTTCCTTAGTTGAAAATGGAGAAATTACTGTCGATACCAATTCAGAGGTTGGTCAATCCATGGCGTCAAATCCACGGACAGCGATTGGGATCATCGATGAAAACCACTACATTATCGTCGTGTCAGACGGACGGACTTCGGAAAGTGAAGGCCTATCTCTCTACCAATTAGCAGAAGTGATGAAGTCTTATGGCGTTAAAACAGCCTACAACCTGGACGGGGGTGGATCTTCTACCCTTTACTTCAATGGCCAAGTTATTAACAAACCAACAACAAATGGTACTATCTCAGAAAGGGCGGTGAGTGACATTGTCTACATCGGTTACTAATCCTATTAAACAACGGTTGAAAAAAACGATTCTCTGGTATTCTCTAATTTCAGCTTTCTTCTTCGTTGGAAGTCGCATCTATGAACACTTTAGTTTTGGCGAAACCTCTGCCTTCATGCACTACCTCTTCTTGATTCCTTTAATCGGTGGCGCCCTACTAGTGCTTCTACAGTTGATGGTGAAAGGCTTCTCTCGCCTGAGTCTCAATCTTTGGAATTCAGGAGTGGCTACGCTCACAGCCGGAGCCCTCTACCGAGGGATTGTCAACCTCTCTGGTCGATCTACCACAATGGATCAGCCCTATTATTACCTTGGAGTTGCCTTTCTAGCACTGGCTCTGATCAGCCTCTTCTTTGTCCGCAGTGTCTGGGTGGAGAAAACAGCCTAAGATCAAAAACGTCCGTTTCTTTATAGAACGGACATTTTAGTTTGAAGTCAAAGTCTTCTGAGAAACTTTCCTTAGGTGAGAACGGACGTTAGGTGAAATTATCCAGTGGATGATTTCAGCAATCCAGGAAGTTCCATGACTTAGTTTTGAACCTAAGGTTTCAAAACTCCCGAGTGCTTGAAACAATATTGTTTCAAGCACTTTTCTCACGGCGGAAAGTCCCAGTAAGGAGTAAATGATATCTATTGCAGAATCATTTAATTTTTTATGCAAAAACAGTTTGTATACTTTCTATCCTCAGTTAACCTTCACGTTTTTTGCTGGCTACAAATCCTGCTAAAGCTAGTGAGGTCATGCCAAAGAGGCTAAGGACGGTTGAAGCCAAGGCTTCTTGTCCTGTTTTTGGAAGACCAGTTGCTGGTGTAGCAACTACTTCAGCTTGACCGCCTGTATGATAAGTGACAGCGACTGGTTTGTTTGTTGCCACTTCTTTTGTTTCGCTTGCAGCTGGTTGAGCTGGAGTTACTGGAGTTTCAGGTTGAGGAGTTAGGGTAACAGGAGTTACTGATTGACGACTTGGCACTTCATCTATCACTAGTGTCGGATTTTCTGGTTGAATCCATGGTTCTACAATCGCTCCACTGTGCACCTCTGGATTTGGCTTGATAACGTCTTTGATCAAAGAAAGAAGATGGTAGTTGATCCGATTGCTCACTTCATAAAGGAAATCATTTTCCGCAACACGATAGCCTGCCGGGAGATCCACATGGACACGATAGGAGCCATTCATCAGCATCGTCTCAAAGCGCAGAAGATCATAGATGCTTTGTGGGAGAAGTCGGCTGATACCGTCATTCCCTACCACTTTTACAACCGTTCCTGCAGGGACCGGCTGATCAAATCCAATGGTCAATTTGTTTTCATCTAAATAATGGAAAGCAAAGGTTACTTTTGGATGTGGATTTTCAGGTGAAACGGTCACCTTTTTCACCAGCTCTGTTCCCCAATCATAATGGTAATCAGATAGGGTGATCTTGGCTGTATAAGTACCAAAAGGCAAGTCTGGGAAGGTACCACCATTGTAGGAAGCATTGAACTCTCCTTCCACTACACGTCCTTGGTCGTCCACCACTTGGTAACGAACGACGGATGGATAATAAGAAATGACTTCGCCACTGCTATCTGTGAAGACGACTTCTAAGGTCCCCTTTTCAGCCTTCGGTTTTTCAGACTCTGTCTCACTTGGTTGTTCATCTGAACCGGCTTCATTCGTCGGAGTCGTTTCCTCTACTTTCTTTCCTTCAATGTCCATCTCAGTGGTATTGTAGACCTTATCCCAGATGGTATAGCGAACAGTAGAAGGGTCCACCCCTTCTGGAAGAAGATAGCTACCGTCCTCTTGGGGTTCCAAGGCCACTGTTTCCCCGTCCTTGACATAGGACAGATAAGTCCCTGCTAAGCCACTACCGGTTTCAAGTACCTTACCTGGGCGGAAAATCCGTGTTGCTGGATCGTACTGAGCACTTCCAGACTCGATACTTGGAGCCGTATTGTCAATCTTAACCTTGAAGTTAAGCTCTTGTTGCTTGGCACCTGAAGCAGTTGGACGGTAGGTGATCACAAATTGGTATTCCCCATCTGGTAATTGCTTGCCGTCTTTGTCCAAGCCTTCCCAAGAGATTTCATAAAACTCTTCACTGCGATTCCCAATCCGGTAACTCCAGTCCGTTTTACGGTGGACTTCATTTCCAACCTCGTAAATTGGATTAGCACGAGTTGTGTCCTCCTTCTTGTAGACTGATAGGTGTACATTTTCAACATTGCGAAGCATGACGGCTTTTACCTTGATACTATCAAAGCTGGAATCATTATTTGGAGAGAAGTAGAGTTGATCCCCGTCAAAGCGATCCCCATCCTGGCCAAGAGTTTTGGCTA
This sequence comes from Streptococcus caecimuris, assembly GCF_943193075.1. Lineage (NCBI taxonomy): Bacteria > Bacillati > Bacillota > Bacilli > Lactobacillales > Streptococcaceae > Streptococcus > Streptococcus caecimuris. The sequence goes on from NZ_CALPCT010000021.1 coordinate 21,902, forward strand.
CGGATTCTCCATTTTCATAGACATAACTAATCAAAGAGGTAAAGTGATTGTCTGGATGACGCTCTGGAGTTTCTGGGACTTTTCCATCTGGATAATCGGTCTTATCCTTGTAGTAGTAAAACGGCTTGTCGCTACCTGTATATTCGTAGATAGGCTTTTCAATGCCACGCAGATTTTGGTAATCCCCATGGAAACCAACATAAGGGAGGCTGACCAGATGTTTTTGACTGCTGGCATCTTTAACCAGTACAAAACCTTCTAAGAAATAACCATTTGGCATTTGCTTGCTGAGCTCTTCCTTGTACTTGCTTGCATCAACTGCTACGTGGATGGTCCGCTGACCATTGGCTGGGATAGTCACCGTTTCCTTACCGTCTAAAGTTTCTAATAGACGAGGATGGAGGGTGAATTTGCCATCTTGAACTTGATCTGTCTGAAGAGTGGTTTCATATCGGACAGACTTATCTTGATTGGAAAGATTGTGGATGGTCACATCAAATTCAAAGGTATCTGTGACATTGCCAAGTGTCAGGCTACTTTTAGCATCTTTTGCTGTCACATAGAGGTCTCCTAGAGCTGCTGCTGTGACGTCCATGACCCCCGCTCCTTGCTGACGAACAGAGGAATAGGCATGCGTTTCCTCATCTACATGAGGGATCGCTGTACTCATAGTCATTTGTTTGACTAGAACCTGTAGTTGTTCTGGGCTAAGATGAGGGAAGCGCTCCTTCAAGGCTTGTTTCACCAGTGCAGTGGCTCCCGCAGCATGAGGAGAGGCCATGCTGGTTCCCCTATCCATATAGTATTCTCCATTATTAACAGATGAGTAGATCATTCCTCCTGGAAGAGTGACATCCGGTTTGAGATCCCCATCAGCTGATAGCCCCCAAGATGAGAAGTCAGATAGTTGATTGGCTGCATCGTAAGGCACACGTTTGAATTTATTGGCAATATGGAGCTGGTAATCATTGGCATGTTGAGCCAAAACAAGTCCAGCAGCGTGGCCAATAACCCCAACTGGGAATCGTTCTCCGAGCCCTTCTAAATCAAAGCCTACAGGATTATTTCCCTGTTCCTCCGTTTGGTAAAAGATCACACCTGTAGCACCAGCTCTTTTGAGCTCTTTGACCTTGTCCACATCCGAAACTTCGCCGCCTCGCTCAGTAAGAACTAAGTGCCCATTGATACTATCTGCTTGGTAGTGGTCGAGACCTCCCTTGTCCACATGGAGATAGCTTTGAGGGATCGTCGTGCGAAAAGCGTCGCGTTCTACAAAGGAATGCATCGGAATCTTGCCATCTGGGAAGTCCACGGAACCTTTTAACGCATCTACGGTCAGGCTTGCTTCTGTCGACTCATGCTTGGTGAGACTATTAATAGACGCGACTGAGATGACATTTGGATTGACGGATGGCGTCCCTGTCATTCCATAATCTGGTGTGGTGGCAAGTGGCTTGCTGTGCCAGAAGCCATTAGTCGCCATATTGGTAGAGGCAACTGTAATGGTTACTCCCGCCTTTCTTGCTGTATCAAAGGCCTGGCGGGTGATCTCTCCAACATCATAAACAGAACCTGATGCTGTTCCCAAACTCATATTGATGGAATCCGCCCCTAATTTGACCGCATCTTCTACCGCCTTAGTGTAGATGAAATTTTGAACTTGACCGCCCTTGGTATCTGAGAAAACACGTAGAAACATCAGTTGGGCTTCTGGAGCAACACCACGGATAATTTCACCATTTGGAGAGGGTTGAGAAGCATTTCCCACAGCAGTTCCTGCTACGTGAGCTCCGTGTGAAATTGGATCGTCTTCTTTGACATTGTCATCCATATCACTGTAGTTGTGAACGTAGACGATTTTATTGTTGTACCATTTACCGTAAGTGATCCCCGCTTTTTTCTTAGCCTCTTCAATTTCCGCCTCACTCTTGTACTTGGCCTTACTGATATCTGTTAGACGGAAAACATCATGGGCAGGGTCCACACCGGAATCAATGATCGCAACTACCTGCCCTTGACCCTTGATTCCCTTATCCCAGAGTGGTTGTAAATTGATCAGACTATTTTCTTCACTGACCTTGGTCGTAGTTGAAGTCGGTGATGCAGGTGCGGGCTGTGTTTCCGCCACTCTGGTCCGATCAAGTGGAGCATAATCTACAGCATCCACACGCGCTAGTCCTCGAATCTTTTTAGCATCTCCATAAGTCGTCTCTAGAGCTAAGCCGTTAAAAAGCAGATTAAAGTCATACAATTTTTTGAATTGAATGGATTGCTTTTCGAGCTCTTTCAAAAACTGTTCATGATCCTGATTGGTTTTTTCAATGCGAGTTTCTTTTGAAGTCGGAGATACCTCTCCAATCCCATCAGAAACCTTTTCTTTCAAGCGAACCAGGATCTCAACTGGGCTTGTTTCTTCTAAATTTTCCTTTACTGGTTCAATAGGGGTCGTAATTGGAGCAGCAACCCCATTTTCGTTTGGTGCTTCCGCAACTGAAGGTGAAGCCTTCTCTGCCTTTACTTGATTTGTAGTCGAACTGCTTGTATCGATTGAAGATGAAGGTAGAGACTGATTTGTCTTTTCCTTACTCTCAATCTCAGCTGTAGCAAGGTTCTTAGAAGCAACATCTTCTATAACTGAAGCGGGCGTACTGTCCTTAGTAGACGAAAGTGGTTCTGCTGTTTTCTCATCTGTTACTGCGGTTTCTGGCACCACTACAGAAGGCTCTACGACAGAGGGTGTTGGTACGATCGTATCAGCTGAAACGGCTGAACCCATTAGAAAAGTACCAATCAAAACAGAAGCGACTCCAATTGCGTATTTACGAATGGAAAAACGCTGTTGTCGATGAAATTCCATAAAAACTCCTTTTTACACACTAGGTTAAGGTAGCTTCACACTACCTTAACCCTTATTTTATCCTTGCAACTAAACTAATAGAAGATTATCCTTGATCTGGACGATTTTTCTTCAAGCGGATAGCACCAAAAGTGAGAAGAAGAACCATCAAACCGATCATTCCTGTTTGTTCATTTTCTTGTCCTGTATTTGGAAGAGAAGGTGATGATTGACTTGTAACCTCCTTAGTCGACGGATCCATTTCTGATACTCTTTCAAGATCTTTCTGGAACATTGGACGGATATCTGTCTGTTTCGCGACTATTGGATGTGTCTCGTTTTCATCTGGCCGTTTTCCTTTTTCACCTTCTTGCGTCGTCGTTGACGGTTGAGGAGATGGAATAGGAGAAGATGGAACAATCGGATCCTCTACCTGATCATCTGAAACTTCGACAAAACTAGTTAAGTAGCGATTAATGCGCTCACCTACTGTATAGAAGAAATCATTCTCTACTGCGCGATAACCTTTTGGCAAATCAATATGGATCTGATAATCTCCATTAACTAGAATCTTTTCAAAGGTCTTTGGTTCGTAAAGGGTTTGATCCAACTCCACTTTTTGCCCCGTCCTTTTATCGATGGCAAAGACACGGGTTCCGTTTGGAAGCTCTTTATCAAAGACAAGATCAAAGCGATTTTTATCAATATAATGATAGACAAATTTGACCACACCTTCTGGATGCTCTTTGCTCAATTCAACCGTTACCGTTGTTGGAGATACCCAAGAGTAGTTTTGGTCTTGACCGACGACTTTTACAGTGTAGGTTCCAAATGGAAGAGTTGGTAATGGATCTTCATAATAAATATTAAATTCCTTATCAACCCGATTTCCTCGACTATCAAATACTTGGTAACGCATCATTTCTGGATATTGATTGGTCGCTTCTCCTTTTTCATTGACAATTTGTACCTCTAAGCGTCCCACTGTGGCTTCACTAGTTTCATGTGTCGGACTTGCTTCCTCTGTTCCAGTATTTTCTGTCGTCACCTCGTCTGAAACGGTCTTTCCATCCAGAGTCATGGTATTGGTATTATTGACCCGGTCCCAAATATAGAAGCGTACTGTTTCTAGATCCACTCCGTCAGGGATAAGATAGGTTCCATCTTCGTTTGGAGTGATTTCTACTTCCTGACCATCTTTTTGGTAAGAGAGGTATTTACCAGCTAGCCCACTACCCGTTTCAACAATCTCACCTGGCTTAAAGAGGCGAGTTATCGGATCAAAAAGATCTGTCGTTTTTGCCAGTTGAGGTACTTGCTTATCGACCCTGACCTTTAAGACAATCTCTTGAGGTTTGGCACCAGGTGTGCTTGGACGATAAGTGACCACATATTGATAATCTCCATCTGGCACAAGCTGATTATTTTTATCTTTTCCACTCCAACGTGTCGCATACAGAATCTTACTACGATCGTTGATCCGCCAGCCATAATCTGATTTCTTCTGGCTCTCATTGCCTTTTTCAAAAATTGGATGTTCTCTCTTGACGTCATCCGCACGATAAACCGTCAAATGAATATTGTCCACATTTCTTAAGACCACTGCATTGAGTTTGACACTATCATAGGATCCATCCCCATTTGGCGAGAATACGAGACTATTTCCATCATAGTGCCCGTCTTTTTCTCCCAAGACAACTTGTACTTTTTTGCCCCCTCTCCAAATAGAGCTGACTAAGGCAGTAAAGTGATCCCCTGGGTCTTTTTCAGGGTGCTCCGCTTTTTCATTTGCGTAATAATAGAATGGTTTTTCATCCCCAGTGAAGGCATAGATGGGTTTTTCAATTCCTGGTAAATCTTGATAGTTTCCTTTAAAACCAATATATGGAAGACTCACTAGGTCTTTCTTAGTTTTGGCATCTTTAAAGAAGACAAAACCTTCTAAAAAGTAACCGTTTTTCATTTGATTCGTGAGCTCACTTGTATAGTTACTGGTATTCACAGAAATCGGAACCGTCACACTTCCCATAGCAGGAACATGAATAGTTTTTTCTCCTTCTTGATCCAGTAGTTGGCGCATCTTCAAGGTAATACGTCCATTTTCTACTTGATCGGTATTGACGACCGTATGATAAGTGAATTCTTTTGCTTCTGAACTAAGATTATGTACAGTGACATCAAACGTGAAGGAATCTTTAACATTTCCAAGGGTCAGACTACTATTTGCTCCTTTTCCACCTGTTACAAAGACATCGCCAAAAGCTGCTGCAGCAGCATCCATAAGACCAGATCCTTGTTGACGAACCGAGGAGTAACTGTTGCTTTCCTGATCAAAATGAGGTTTGGCTGTACTCATGACTAATTGTCGCAAAAGCGTATGGATTTGCTCTGGGCTATAATTTGGGAATCGTTGTTCTAAAGCTTGCTTAATCAAGGCTGTCGCCCCTGCCGCATGTGGTGTCGCCATACTCGTACCTGCATCCAAGTCGTACGAACCATCTGGGATAGCAGAGTACACATTTCCACCTGGCAAAGTAACATCAGGCTTCAACATTCCTTCAGCGGTTAATCCCCAGCCTGTAAAGTAGAGCATCTTATTCGCTTCACTATAGGGTACTTTCTTAACTTCTTGATGGAAAGTGATCGTATATTCCCCAGCATGTGTGGCTAGCTCTTTCCCGATAGAATGACCAAGTACACTGACAGGATAGAAGGATCCCCAATACCCCATGGAAAGATTTTGAAGGGTATCTCCTTGTTCTTCATTTTGATAAACCAGGACCCCTTTTGCTCCAGCTTGTCTGAGGGCATTGACCTTATCTTCATCTGATACATCGCCACCACTTTCAACCAGTGCAATTTGGCCTTTTACAGCAGCATTTCGATAAGTATCTTCTCCCCCCTTCGGTACATAAACATAAGACTGTGGTCCTTCTACTGGAAAGATCAAGCGATAGACAGGAAGGTCAATCAGACCATTCTGGAATTCTTCCTTATTTTTTAGAGCTGGAACTTCTAAACTAATTTTTGTTTCATGTGTAATGCTATTATTGAAAGCACCAATCGCTAGAACTCCCTTTTCAACAGCTGGTTCATCCATTGTTCCAGTATCCGGTGCATCTGCTTTTGGCTTAGACTGCCAGTATCCACTCACGGCATAATTCCCTGCTGCGGCATTAATGATAACACCTGATTTTCTTGCAAACTCAAAAGCTTGACGCGTCAACGGATTGGTATCAGCTTCTGCCCCATTGACACCCCCAAAACTCATATTGATAGTATCTGCCCCCAACTTCACAGCATCTTCTACAGCCTTTGCTACAATAAAACCTTGTTCAGTCATCCCTTTCTTATCTGAGAAGACCCGCATAAAGATGAGTTGTGCCTCTGGAGCTACCCCCTTAAGTAGTTCTCCTGTTGGCACTGGTTTTGTTGCATTTCCTACTGCAGAGCCCGCCACGTGGGTCCCGTGCGAACGCGGATCATCCTCCTTGATCTCATCATTCATATCCGAATAGTTATAAGCATAAATCACCTTATCATTGTACCACTTACCATAAGTAATTCCGGCCTTCTTCATGGCCGCTTCCATCTGCTCTTTATTCTTGTATTTGGCTCTACTCTTATCCGTTAAACTAAAGAAATTATGATCATAGTCTAGGCCAGTATCTAGGACAGCAACCACGCTCCCTTGCCCCTTGATTCCCTTATCCCACAATGGTTGAAGATTAATCAATTCATTTTCATCACTTACCTTGGTTGGGACCAGGGTCGTCTGCTTCTTCGGAAGACTCTGGTTTTCTATAGTTGTAGAAAGAGGGGTAATCTCAACGTTTTCAACTCGAGCTATCTTGCGAATCTCCATGGCATCCTTGTAATTCGTCTCCAAGACAAATCCATTAAAGACCAAATCAAAATCAGCTAATTTTTTATATTGAATTCCCTTTTCATCCAGCTCTTTTAAAACTGCCGTTTTGATTGGGAGATTATTCCGAATTTGGTCTGCAATACTTGGAGAAGTTGCTACATCCTGTTTTTTCGTCTCCAAACGTACCAAGGCCTGAACACGTGCTTGATCTGTTACAGTTTCCGAAACACCTTCTTTATTGGCTACTGAAGAGTGTTCTGCTACTGTTTTCTCCAGTTCCTCTTTCTTTTCGACTCCCTTCTTTTCAGATTTAGGATTAGAAGCGGAATCTACATTCCCATTTGAATCTGCTGTTTCAGGAGATTTCTCAGGTGTTGGTTGCTCTTGCAAAAAAGTTTCCTTACTTGATTCGTCAGTTGGAAGAGCTTCCTCCGAATTTTTTTCCAAACCAGATAACGGTTGAACCTCTTCTTTCCCTTCTTGCGCTACAATTGCAGGTGGTTCTACCGTTCCCTCCTGTTCCTGCGCTAAAACAGCCGGACCAAAAAAAAGGCACCCGACTACCACTGATACTAAACCAACGGCATATTTACGGAAAGAAAATCGTTGTTGTCTGTCATTTCTCATAACCAGACCTCCTTGTTTGTTGTAAGCGGTTACTACGCCTTCATTTTAGTCCTTCTTTTATGTAAAGTCAATGCGGTCTGTCAAAATCTAAAATAAGTATAATATTTAGTTTATTTCTGACAATTTTCCTAATCAATAGCGAAAGTATATGATTGGTTTTGAAGTTGAAACCTTTTGGTAAAGACGCCCCTCTCAATGAAAAACAAAAAGGAAGCCCTCTTAGAGAGGATACTTCCTATTTTTGATTAATTTTCTTCACGTTTTTTGCTGGATACAAATCCTGCTAAAGCTAGTGAGGTCATGCCAAAGAGGCTAAGGACGGTTGAAGCCAATTCTTCTTGACCTGTTTTTGGAAGACCAGTTGCTGGTGTAGCAGCTACTTCTGCTTGACCACCCGTATGATAAGTGACAGCGACTGGTTTGTTTGTTGCCACTTCTTTTGTTTCGCTTGCAGCTGGTTGAGCTGGAGTTACTGGGCTTTCAGGTTGAGGAGTTGGGGTAGCCGGAGTAACTGGAGCTACAGGATGAACTGGATTTACAGGACTTACTGGATCAACTGGCGTTGGTTGTGGAGTTGGTTGAGGTTCTGGAGTAGGTGTATCTTCTTCCACTTTTTCCACAAATGTCTTGTTGCCTAAAATAGAAGCAGACAACTTCTTCCCTGCCTTATTCACATCTTGGATGTACTGGATAAAGACTTCTGTATCCGGATTGATAGCCCCGATCAATTTGGTGTCGCGGAAGACTGAGAATCCATCTCCGCCACCATACAAGAAGTCGTTGATAATCGCCTTGTAGGTCTTGTTGCGATCAATTTCAGTTCCATCTGCCTTGTAAGCTTTCACGACCTTATATGGATTTTCTTCTGTTGCATCCGCTGGTTTTGTATAGGTGTACTTGATCCCTGCCATTTGCAAGAAGTAAAGCTCTTTCTCATCATATTGTTGATCCAAAGCTTTGTAGATTTGGTCCCCAGTGATTTCTACTACTTGGAGGATATTTCCAAATGGTTGCACCGCTTGAGCTGCACCCCAAGTTACTGTTCCGTCTGGTTTTACCACGAGGTCTGCACGGATTCCTCCATTATTGGTGAAAGCAAAGTCAACATCTGGATAACCTGATTTTTTGGCAATATCTAGTTGCGCTGCTGTGACCAAATCTCCAACAGCACTTTCTTTTTGCGCATTCAACTCACGAGTAATATTTTCAGCTTTTTCTGCTGTACCGATTTTTGCTTCTGTTACTTTTTTAACCGTCGCATTGGCATCATCGATGATCGCTTGAACCTTGGCATCTTTTGCTTTGCCTTTCGATGGATCTACCGCAATAATTTTAGCAGTTGGAGCTTTGACAAAGTCAGCTGTATCTGTATCTAGGACTCCACGGACATCCGAGTAGGCTTTCCCTTGAGACGTACCTTGAACGATCAAGGTATTTCCGACCATCCCGTTTGTATATTGGTGGTTATGACCTGCAAAGACAATATCCACTGAGTTTTCAGGATAGATTTGATTTAATTTTTTGATCATGTCTGCAGCCGGACCTTCTGCGACACCGTTTTTACTTGTTGCAGCGACGTGAGCTAAAACGACGATCGCATGAACCCCTTGGTCATTCAATTCGCGGGCATATTTAGCAATTGATTCCGCTTCATCTAAAACACGGTATTGTTCATGATTTTTACGCAAGACGAGATTTGGGAATTCTGTCGTAACGACCCCAATAAATCCAACCTTAACCGTCTTGTCATTCACTGGGATTTCTTTAATTGCATATGGTTTCCAATCAAATGGGATTTTGTTGGTATCTTTGTCCACCAAGTTGGCAATGACAACTTCTTGTTTCGAAGCTTCATGAGGATACTCATCGACGATCTTATTGAATTGACCAGGCGTTGGGGCTTCCCCCTTCATGATCCGGTTGAATTCACCAAGTCCTTCGTCAAACTCGTGATTACCAAGGGTTCCGTATTCAAAGTTCATTTCATTGAAGACTTTTACAGTCGGTTCATCTTGAAGCAAGGCAGAGTTAGCTGGACTAGCTCCGACCATATCTCCAGCTTGTACACGGATGCTGGCATTTGGCGTTCCTGCATTCTCCGTTTCAAAGTCTTTTTGTGAATCATTTAGATAGGTTGCCAAAAGTGGGGCTGTTCCTGCATTCTTCACAGTTTCACCTTCTAAACGAGCTGTCCCAGTTTGTTCCAAGGCGCCGTGGAAGTCATTGACCCCCATGAACTGCACTGGCAATTCATCCGCAAAAACGCTATTAATCGTAAAAACACTGAGACCCGCAACAACCGCTAGGATACTGCTTTTCAAGATAACTTTTTTCTTCATAGAATACTCCATTTTCTAATTTACGCTACTCCTCTAATCAAAAGGAGAAAGTAGAAGAATTGATTTGCTGCAATCAGCTCTTCCATTTTACTATTTTTTCGACTTTACTTCAATGTTTCTCTGAAAACTCTTTCATTTTCAGAAAATATGTGTTTTCCAAACATCTTTTTTCATTCTTTTTCTTTCGTCACTTGATTTTCATCACAAAAGAGGCTGGGACAAAAGTCCTAGCCTCTCAATTATTTTTGGATTGTCGAGCAAGACGCAGTGGTTGAGTGGGC